>CAMJBT010000004.1 GCA_946403965.1 uncultured Pseudobutyrivibrio sp.
TCTATGATGGAGGAGATAAGGATTATATTCCGTTTGATAAACTTGAGAGCTTCTTCAAGGAATATCTGAAATGATGAAAGAAAATCTCTTTTGTAAAAATACAGGTATAACGCTTATAGTATTATGTGTGATGGCTGTAAACCTCTTTACTGGATGTGGATATAATGAGAATGCACAGGTTCATTCGAAGGTTGATTTTGTTCAAGACAATTATGTAGAAACAATACAGCCACAGGTTAAAGCTGATGCTAAAACGAACAGTAATACGGCAACGGAAGATCACTTAAAGGATGAAGAAGACGTAATTACTAATGATGAAAGGTCGACGGAAAATATGCTTAAGCTTTTTATAAATGATGAAGAGATACAGGTAATCTGGGAAGAAAATGAATCAGTAGAAGCTCTGAAGAATCTGGCTGAAGATAAACCTATCATCATTGATATGTCTATGTATGGCGACTTTGAGCAGGTTGGCTCTATTGGTCAGTCTATCCCAAGGAATGATAAGCAGATGACTACAAGTGCCGGGGATATTGTTTTGTATTCAGGTAATCAGCTGGTAGTGTTTTACGGTTCAAATAGCTGGGCTTATACAAAGCTTGGGCATATTGAAAATACATCTGCGGAAGAAATGAAAAAAAGGCTTGGTTCCGGGGACGTTAACGTAACAATAAGTATTACTGAAGAAGCTTATGAGAAGTGAGACAATATGATTGAAAAAGTTCTTAAAGAGATAATCAATCTGCAATGGCAGATTTCAAAGGCTCGGTACATTTGTACCGGGTCTTTTTTCGTATATTTATTTACGAGGAGTATCTGTTTTTGTTACAATACTGCAATACCGAAAAAACTCAAAGGGAGGATTGGTGTGGAAAATATTTTTGTAGAAGGTTTAAAAGAAAACAATATAAACAAACTTTTATCTGCACCTAAAAGTGACCTCCACAATCACTCGACCAAGGGGTGCAGAAGAGCGTGGCTTGCCCAGAAACTGAATGTTGATATTCCAAAGCCGCCACAGCACCTTGATGGTTTGGAAGGTATGCAGAATTGGTTCAGGTCAAATATAAAACCTGTATGTGATGGCTATGAAAATATGCTTCTCAGATGGGAAGGTGCTTTTGCTGAGGCAAAACGAAATAACATAACTCGTCTTGTAATGAATTTTGGTACCGCTGAAGTGAATCAGGTAGGAACAGTAGAAGAGTTTCGAGAGCTTATAGAAGGATTCCATAAATCATACTGTCCGGATAGCATCTTTGAAGCTGAGCTGACATATCCCTCCTTTGGAAACATGGAAGAAGAGGTAGATAAGCTCGATAAATATGCCGAGGCAGGATACTTCAAGGCAATTGATATTTGCGCAGGAGAAAATGTTCAGCCATTTGAAGCATTTTTACCGCTATATAGGAAAGCTGAGAAGTACCATTTAACCAAGAAGATGCATGTTGGAGAAACGGGTTCGGCTGAGGATGTAAGAAGAGCTGTAGAGACTCTTGGTCTCTCTGAGGTGCATCACGGAATTAATGCATCAACATCCAAAGAAACCATGAGATTTCTTGCTGATAATCAGATACAGGTTAATGTCTGTCCCAGCAGCAATGTAATGCTGGGTTTTGCAAAGGATTATAAATCACATCCAATCAAGAAGTTGGTAGAGAATGGTGTCAGAGTCACCATTAATACTGATGATCTTCTTATTTTTGATTCCTCAATTGAAAATGAATATCTAAAGCTTTACAAGGCAGGGACACTTAGCGCAGAGCAATTAGAGGAAATAAGACAACGAGGATTAGATAAGTGACCTATGTTGGACGAAAGATAATTAAATAATAGATTTAAAACAATCATCCCCATCATCAATGATAGTAAGCTCTATATTAGAATTATCATATCCGCAAGCAGCCAAGTCGGTATCCAGTTCCTTTTGGGTGTGGTGATAGGTGTTTAGGTAGATGCCATCTATGCCAGCAGCAATGGCAGAGCCTATATCGGCTATTATTTCATTTCCTACCATAACAGTTTCAGATTTTTCGAGCCCATGCTTTTTCATTAAGCTATCAATGAAGGAAGCATCGGGCTTTTTTATTCCCATGTCAGACGAAATAAATATATCATCGAAGTATTCAGTGAGACCTGCGTCATCCAGTTCCTTTTCGGTGAAGAGGCGCTGGGCATTTGAAAGAAGATAGATGTGGCAGCCCTGTGATTTAATTTCAGATAGTACCTTGTGAACATTCTTATAGCAAGCAAATTTCTCACGAGATTTCTCCCTGAAAGCTATACAAAGAGCACGCATTTCAGCATCGCTACAATAAGAACCGATTAATCTATGCCATACCCATTCAATTTTAATTTCAGGATATTTGCTACCATTTCTTGCAGCAAGCTTGTCAGTTTCCCCAGCACAGATTCTTAAATAATCTTCCTTAAGCTTTTCAGCTGTCGTGATAGTACCGAAATGTTCCTTGAGGTAATCCACCATAAATAGCCAAAGAGCCATATTATTTTCATCAGTGTGGATGTCTATAAGCGTTCCATATAAATCAAAGATATAATTTTTGTATTTCATTGAAGTCTCCTTTAGAAAAAATGTGTCAAAAGAGAGTATACCACTGTTTAGTTGGAAAACAATAATACTCTAGCATAAATAAATTCAAAGAAAGGACACTAGAGTACTTTTGTGGAAAAAGTATATTTGGTATAATAGGGCACTGATACTATCAAATATACGATTAATTAGCGAAGTGGATTACAGAAGGACAGAACTAGAGGTGTAAGTAATGTTAAATATAAATTTTGTAAATGTACTATGGACAGTTGGAAATATTGTACTTTGGATTGGGATAATAATACTGATTGTAAATTTCATTAAAAAGTTAAAGCGAAAATAAAGTGGAAACTGATTAATATAGAATTACACAGGAAGGGAGAATGAGAGGTTATGAAAATAGTAATTATTCATGGGCAGAGTCATAAGGGGTCCACATATCATATAGCAAGAAATCTGGCAGAAAAAATTGGCGGGGATATTAAAGAGTTTTTCTTGCCAAAGGATTTTGATGAATTCTGCATTGGATGTACCACGTGCTTTGTTAAGGGAGAGGAGCAATGCCCACATTATGCAAAGCTGCAACCAATCACAGAAGCACTTGATATGGCAGATGTGATAATACTGGCAAGCCCTGTGTATGTATTTCATGTGACAGGAGCAATGAAGGCTCTGTTAGATCATTATGGATATCGCTGGATGGCACATAGACCTGAGGAAAAAATGTTTAAAAAGCAGGGTGTATGCATTTCAACCGCAGCAGGGGCTGGCACAAAATCAACAAATCAGGACATGGCTCACAGCTTGTTTAATTGGGGCGTGCCTAGGATTTATAAGTTAGGCTTTGCTGTGGCAGCAACATCATATGATGGCATAAGCACAAAGAAAAAGCAGGCAATCGAAAAGAAAACGGAAAAGATTGCAAATAAAATAAAGAAAGCTAGTCAAAAGAAATTGAATCCAAGCCTAAAATTGCGAGGAATGTTTGCCATTATGCGTATGGTTCAAATACATGGTTGGAATCCAAAAGACATGGATTATTGGAACGAAAAAGGATGGACTAAAGACAAGAGACCTTGGAGGTAAATATGCAAGAGTTAGTATTACACAGCACTTTATAATACGAGGGGGATAATGTATGAATGCCAGAGAATATTTGGAAATATTGCATGTCGCAGAGAGATTAAAGGATACCACAAGACATTGCACCACAACAAATCGACGAACGGAAAGTGTTGCAGAGCATAGTTGGAGAATATCGCTTATGGCTTTTCTTTTAAGGCATGAGTTTCCTGATGTAGATATTAACAAGGTAGTTGATATGTGCCTTATTCATGATTTGGGTGAATGCTTTACTGGCGACATTCCCACATTCATAAAGACAGATTCAGATAGAGAGGTTGAGGATTCACTTTTAAATCAATGGGTCAAATCAATGCCAGAGGAAATAGCTAAGGATTTTGCGGATTTGTACAAAGAAATGGAAGCTCAGAAAACTAAGGAAGCTAAAATATATAAGTCTTTGGATAAGCTGGAGGCGCTGATTCAGCACAATGAATCTCCTCTTGATACCTGGTCTGAAAATGAGTTTGAGCTAAATAAAACTTATGCATTTGAGACAGTGGTGTTCTCATCTTGGCTTACAGAGTTGCGAGAAGCAATTTTAGAAGACACTATGAAAAAGATAGAATCGGAGAGTTAAGCAAATTCTTGGTTTTGGAAGTGGATTTGAAAGGGATAATTAATGAAAAGAATTTTTAAAATTATAGGATTTATTATTTGCGGAATTATCTTTGTGGCACTAATTGCATTATTAGTATCTGGCATTAGGACAAAGCTGATTCAGAATGATTATTCATCAGTCTATACAAATCCTAAGTATCAGAATCCTGTAAAAATTGAAAACATCGATGTGATTACACAGCATGTGTCGTGTGGCTATGCTGTTATTGAGATGTTCTCTACATGGGATGGAAAAAACATAACAGAAGACAGTCTGTATGATGAATATGAAACCATAGTTACTTCCACAGGAAACAAGTTTTGTGAGGAGATGAATAAGCAGTTTCCGGAATATGACACAGAGATTCATAAGTATCAGAAGAATACTGAGTTCATTGATATTATGTATGATACTCTGTCTTCTGGAAAGCCTGTTCCATTTGAGTGGGCTGCTTTGTATGGGGATGAGTGGACATTGCATTATTCGTTGATAATTGGGGCGGATATACCAAATGATAAAATAACTGTATCGAACCCATATGGATATTATGAGGAGCTTACATTAGATGAATTGCTTGATCGAACTAGTTTTAAAGCTTATGAAGATATGCCATTATTTATGAAGATGGGTTTTGCTATTGGCATGTTTGAAAAAAATACTCTTTTTTCGATTAAATAACTTCACGATTCATTCAGCTGATGGGGGGCATGAAAACGATATACAAATTAAGTAGGAGGATTTTTTAAGATGAACAAAAAAGCATTAGCAGTGGCATTGGAGCTAATCCCAATAGTATCAGCTCCTCTTGCAATTATACTTATAGTTTCAAATATAGATTCACAAATAATCAGAAGCCTTATAGTTGTATTTACTTTACTGGCCTTTTTTGGATTTGTATTTTTCTTTATTGGTCGAAAGATTGCAAGGGAAGAAAGAATAGTTAGAGTACTAAGCATATTGGATATACTAGCGACAGTAATAATCATCTTCTTATATGTGATTGCATTTATTGCAATTGGATTATAGGAGTAAGAAAATTAAAAAAAGATTAAAAAAATGCTTCGAGAGACTTTCACGAAGCATTTTTTTTGATATACTTTATCAATGCATGAGTTTAACAGCTTAAAGTAATAAAGTGTTATGGAGGAAATTAAGTTGAAAAACAAAAATCGTGGAAGCTTTTCTGGAAAGATTGGCTTTGTATTATCTGCCGCGGGGGCATCAGTAGGATTAGGAAATATTTGGAGATTCCCTTATCTTTGTGCTAAATATGGAGGGGGAATCTTTTTAATTGTATATATTGTATTGGCATTGACTTTTGGTTATACGATGATTGTAGCCGAGACAGCAATTGGACGTCATACAAACAAAAGTCCAGTAGGAGCTTTTAATGACTTGAGTCACAATAAGTTTATGAGACTAGGTGGATGGATAAACGCCATTATTCCAATTTTGATTGTGCCTTATTATTCAGTTATTGGCGGATGGGTTTGTAAGTACCTATTCGAGTATATTAGAGCTGATGTAAATGAAATTGCTAGTGATAATTTCTTTGTTAATTTCATTACAAATGGTGCAGAATCTGAAATATGGTTTATAGTTTTTTCTATTTTGGTACTTGTGATTATTTTCATGGGTGTAGAAAATGGAATAGAGCGAGTGTCTAAGTTTATTATGCCAGTGCTGGTTGTACTTGCAGTTATAATTTGTATTTACTCTGTTACAAGACCAGGTGCACTAGAGGGTGTTGAATATTTATTTATTCCTGATTTCAAGCATTTTTCATTAATGACAGTAGTTACCGCTATGGGACAGATGTTTTATTCACTGTCAATTGCAATGGGTATTCTTATCACATTTGGTTCCTATGTAAAGAAGGAAGTCAGCATCGAGGAATCAACAAAGCAGGTTGAAATTTTTGATACAGCGATTGCCGTATTGGCCAGCCTTATGATTATTCCAGCTGTTTTTGCTTTCTCTGGTGGAGATGAAAGCAAGCTTAAGGCAGGTCCTTCACTTATGTTTATTACAATGCCAAAGATTTTTGCCAGCATGGGGTTTGGTAGAATCATTGGAATTTTATTCTTTGCACTTGTTTTATTCGCAGCAGTAACTAGCGCAATTGCTCTTACAGAAAGTGCAGTATCTACTTTCTCTGACGAGTTTAAGTGGAGCAGAAAACGTGGTACTAACACAATGGCTGCAATTATGGTATTGCTTGGAAGTTTGTCATCACTTGGAAATGGACCACTTGCAAATGTAAAAATCATCGGAATGCAGTTCTTAGATTTCTTTGATTTTCTTACAAATTCAGTGATGATGCCTATTGCTGCTTTTGCAACATGTATACTCATCACAAAGTTTATGACAGTAGAAAAACTTGAGGCAGAGGTGGAACAGGACAACCATCCATTCAAGAGAAAAGCTATATTCTCATTTATGATAAAATTCCTTTGCCCATTGTTTGTAGTTGTTATTTTAGTTAGTTCTATATTAAATGTACTTGGTGTGATATCGATGTAATTAGACTAATATAAACTGCTGCTTTTCTTGGCAGCAGTTTATCAATATAATAAGTAATATAGTAAAGAGGATATTATATCCTCTTTTTTTCGTAGAAAAACACTTCAGACTGCCAAAATAGATTACTTTTGAAAAAGTGATAAAAGTCTGTGAACTGTATCGAGGTGGGGTATGGAGCTTAATAGTTTTTATGATTTGTATGCAAATAATTGGATGACAAATTGGGTGCTAACAAGCGCCGCCACAGTTATAGCATTGTTGCTTGCAATGCTTCTTCCAATTGTTGATTATAATGTGTGCGAGAAAATTGGACTAAACCTACAAGGTGGTGTCAGTAAAGGAAGAAGATACAAATTATTTAGATGGATTAGGCGAGGTATCTTGTTTACTGCCTTTTGTGTATATATATTCTTATTGATTTTTCTGGTTCTACTTGTGAGAAAAGAAAACCCAGATTATTTGGTTAGAAATGCCGGTTTTAGTTTATTCACAATGACTGCCAAGGGCATACATTTACCACCTGAGGAATTTATCGAATTTTATTTGAATGTAATGATATTTATTCCAATGGGTTATATGCTTCCATATCTTTTTAGATGGTTTAGAGTGCATACTCTTAGACGACCTTTACTTATATGTTTTTTGGCATCAGTGTGTATTGAAAATATCCAGCTTATTACAAAGCGCGGTTCATATGATACAGCAGATGTAATTTCCAATACATTGGGAGGTGCTATAGGCGTTGTGCTTTTCATGATGAGAGCATACACTCTGACAAATCCAGAATGGAAGAAGGATTACAGGAATTATCACAGATGGAAAAAACTTGCAAAAAATGGTATTATGTATCCTTTCGCAAGGAAATTAAATGTACGTCGAGTGACAATTAAAGCTACCGATGAAGAGGAAGTCTGGAAGTTTTATGCAAAGGAATTGGGATTTCAACTGACAAAATTTTTGGTGCCAGAGGATTCAAAGGAGTGTCGATTTTTGTTTAGTCTTGGAAGAACTCAAATTGAAATTATTTGTTTGAACGAAAAAAATCTAAAACTTCCAAAGCAAGCATTTACACTTTCATATGAAAATTTAGATACTATAAAGACTAAGCTTAAAAATGAGGATTTACCCTTCGAGGATTTTACAACAGATCCATTCACCAATCATAGAATGTTAAAAATAATAGGGCCAGATGAGGTGGAGATTACTCTTCTTGAATTGTAGCTCTAAAAAGAATAATAGAAAGACCTGGTATTGATTAATCCCAGGAAAGAAGTTATAAGATGAAAAAAACTATAATAGAGGATATTACTGATAATAGGGTATCTATTTTTACAGATTATAATGAGGCTCAGTTATACCATTTTTTTGAGCCAAACGGAGGAGTATTTATTGCAGAGACTCCAAATGTAATTCAAAGAGCTCTTAACCGAGGCTGTGAGCCACTAGCTTTTTTAGTGGAGGAAAAAGCTTTTGAAAATCAGAATGTACAGGACCTACTGGCTGAAGCTGATACTGTAAACAAAAGTGATATAGAGGTTTTTGTAGCAAGACTAGATGTAATAAATAAAATAACAGGTTTTAATTTAACTCGTGGGGTACTTGCAGTATTTAGAAGGCCCAAGCTTCCACAGGTTGAGGAACTCTTGAAAAATAGCCATAAAATTGCCATCCTGGAGGATGTGATGAATCCAACTAATGTGGGGGCTATATTTCGTTCTGCAGCAGCTTTGGGAGTGGATTCAATTTTTCTTACAAAGGATAGCGCCGACCCTTTCTATAGAAGGGCTGCACGTGTAGCAATGGGCACATCATTTCAGGTGCCATGGACATATTTTGATAAAGGCAGTGATTATGTGAGCCAACTTCATTCTGCTGGATATACAGTTATATCTATGGCATTAAAGGAAAATGCAATCCCATTATCAACACCTGAAATAAAAAGACATGACAAGCTTGCAATTATTTTTGGAACAGAAAGCACAGGCATAAAAGATGATACCATTGCAGCTAGCGATTATGTTACAATCATTCCTATGCATCATGAGGTTGATTCTTTAAATGTGGCTGCAGCCAGTGCAGTGACTTTTTGGGAACTATGTGGTAAATAGATTGACTAAAATTAGGAGGCTGAAATGTACGACAAAATATCAAGACTATTAATGTATGGTGATTTAACAGAAGCTAGCATTCTCTATCGGCTTGGTAGGGTGATTGACCAGGTTCAGTCCGGTGATTACAACAAGCGTGAGGCTACCAGAGAAATAAATGCTATCAGCAAGAATTTGCTTATGCTGGCCACTGACTATGGTTTTGACGACAATCTTTGGCACAACTATATTTCATACTATATCATCACCAATGAAAATCCTTTTTCACTTGTAACAGAAAAGACAGAAGTGAAGCCTGGTTCCGTAAATCATCTTGTAGAAAACGATTTCAAGCTTTTAAAAGAGATTTTTGACTATGATTTTTCAAAGCTTGAGCAAGAGCTTGGAATAGAAAGTTTCTCCGTATTTACGAATTATTCTGCAGTGGATAAAAATAAGCAGATGTACAATAGAAATGTTAGTGCTAAGGTACGTAAGCTTTCGAAGAAACTGGAGCAGGCCTCTGACGAAAAAGAATTTTTTAACGTAATCACCGACTTTTACAAGGCATATGGTGTTGGTATGTTTGGTCTTAATAAGGCTTTCCGTATTGAAGAGCTAGGTGAAAATGAAATGAAATTTGTTCCTATCAACAATATGGAAGAAGTAGTGTTGGATGATCTGATTGGATATGAGTATCAAAAGCAGCAGCTCATTGATAATACTGAGGCCTTTGTTGAGGGGAAGAAGGCTAATAATGTGTTATTGTTTGGCGATAGCGGAACAGGAAAATCTACTAGTATAAAGGCTATTGTAAATCAATATTACGATCAGGGCCTTCGTATGATTGAAATTTATAAGCATCAGTTCAAATATTTATCAAAGATTATTGCTAGCATAAAGAATAGAAATTATAAATACATCATTTACATGGATGATCTTTCTTTCGAAGAACATGAAATAGAGTATAAATTCCTAAAGGCTGTTATTGAAGGTGGCGTGGAAACCAGACCAGACAATATTCTAATTTATGCCACATCAAATCGCCGTCACCTGATTAAGGAGACTTGGAACGATAGAAATGACCAGAGTAATCAGGACGATAGACATCATTCAGATACGGTTGAAGAGAAGCTTTCTTTGGTTCACAGGTTTGGTGTTACAATTAGCTATAGTAAACCATCTCAGAAGGAATATCTGGATATTGTGCTTGCTTTGGCTCACAGAGCAGATATTCAAATGTCAGATGAGGAGCTTGTGGCAAAGGCAAAGATATTTGAAATGGAGCAGGGCGGACTATCTGGAAGAACAGCTCAACAATTTATTAATTATATTTCATAAAGGTAGATAACCATGGCAAAAAACAATGACAAAACAAATGTAATGCGTGTGCTTGATAGCAAAAAAATTAAATATGAAAGTCATACTTACGAGCCCGATGCTACGCTCACAGGGGAGGAAATAGCAGGAATTCTCGGAGAGCCTGTTGAGAAAGTGTTTAAGACACTTGTGACTCAAGGAAAGACAAATGCTTACTATGTGTTTGTTGTTCCTGTGGCAAAGGAATTGGATTTGAAAAAAGCTGCTAAGACAGCAGGAGAAAAATCCATTGCAATGATAAAGCAAAAAGAATTGCTGCCTCTTACAGGTTATGTACATGGAGGATGTTCGCCTATTGGGATGAAAAAGCAATTCAAGACTTTTATACATGAAACAGCTGAGGGCTATGATAAGATTTTTGTCAGTGCTGGAAAGGTTGGGGCACAGATTGAACTGGCACCATCGGATTTAATAGAAGTAACTCGCAGTAATCTTGCGGATATAACAGTTGATTAGGAGGATTTAATGAATTATTTCACCTGTTTTTTCCTAGATAATGAAAAGGATATTATTGTAAACCTTTATAAAGATTTGGATCGAATGTTTTATGAGCTGAAGACACCAAATCATGGTACAGGAAACCTGATTAGAAACATTGCTAAAAGATGCAAACTTCCATTGGAAAAAGGGGAAGATGGTATGCTTATAATAAAAGGTGAAGTGCCATGCTTTATTGACGGAAATAATAGAGAAAGTTATATATTCAAGCTTGGCGACACAGAGGTGGCAAGCATTTTTCCAGATGGAACTGTAGATGTAAAGGCGACAATCCCGGCTATTGCAAAGACTCTTATGAGTCAGACAAAAGATTTGGTTCTGCCTCTCGACAAAACTATTTTTAAAACTTATATTCGTAGAGAGATAAAGTTCAGAGCTGATTTACATACCCATATGAATGGCAATCTTACCGGTGATGTGTTGATTGCACTAGGCATTGCACATCAAATCAGATATCCGTTGTATTATGTAAAGAAGCTTGATTTGAAGTTGACAGATTCCCAGTGGAGTAAAGCTCTGGAACAACGCGAAAAGGTTGCAAAACAGTTTGTTTCTTCGGGACTTCAGGGAAAGTATCTTGACCGAAAAATTGATGATAATACATTTATAAACTTTGCAGATTTGATTTTAAACAACTTAGATAATGCAGAGGATAATATTGTCAAAATCCGCGGATCTTTGGCAGTGATTAAAGATGGACAGGCAGTATTTACAAACCTTGAAAAGGTCTATATTTATCGTTATGTTTTCTGTAAGGGTGTTGAGAGTGAAGATCAAATCAATCTTTCAAACAAGGTAGAAATGATACCTGATGAGGATGTAAAAAATGCTCTTCATCAGATGCTTCGAGATAAAGAAAATCCAGCATACTGTAAAAACACAATCTTTCAGGATAAGCTTCTGTGGATTGCCAGAAGCTACAAAAAACATGGGATTTTATATGCTGAGATAAGTGATACCACCCTGGTTAAAAAATATGAATCGTTGGAGATGCTTCGACAGGTTCATGAAGTTATGCCACATATCTACAGAGAAACAGGAGTAATGATTCGTTTCCTTGCTGCTATGCGTAGAATTCCTCTTACTATCATCAAGGATGCTGTTACACCAGAAAACTATCTGGAACAAAATCTGGAAGTTCTAAAAGCTACAGCTTTGGATCCATATGTTGCTGGTTGTGATTTTGTAGGTGAAGAGATTAACGATATCATCACATTAAAGCCTGCATTTAAGGAGCTTGTAAAAATTGCCAAGGCTGATCCAAGCTTTGTAATTAGAGTTCATGCCGGGGAAAATGATAGCCAGAAAGATAATATTGCCCATTCTATTGAATGCGTTAGAGACTCCCTTGAACCAGGTCAGAAAATGCCTAAAATGCGACTTGGCCATGGTCTTTATACATATAGCCTTAATAGTAAAAAGGGTAGAGAAACCCTCAAAGAACTTCAGGAAAACGATGTAGTGTTGGAGTTTCAGATCACAAGTAATGTGCGTTTGAACAACCTGAATTCTTTGGAGAATCATCCTTTGAAGCAATATCTAAAGCAGGGAATCAGCTGCGTGCAGGGCACAGATGGGGCTGCCCTTTATGGTACAGATTCAATTGAAGAACAGCTTTCCCTTGAAAAAATGCTTGGTCTTACAGAGGAAGAACTTCAGCTTATGAAGGATGCTGAGACAAAGATGATCGAGGAAAGCAGTAAAGCATATTCAGATAAGAAGGCTGCTTTTGCAAAGCTTATTGGAGATAGAGACCTAGAGGAAGTTCTTCTTGAAAAGATGCAGACTGTAAAGATTTCAAGTAGAAAGAATTCTAAAGAGGTAAAGCTTGACGCCAATGCGGAATTAAAGGATCAGATCACAGAAATCACTTGGGATAGGCTTCCTGTCGTATTAATAGGTGGTAGTTTTAATACGGAAAATCGTACTACAAAGCTCAGTGCAAATGCTACCAGACAAATAGATGATTTGCTTGAATATCTCAATCCTGAAGAGGTGTCATTTGTAATAGGACATAAGATTTCAGGCTACGAAAAATATTTGTTAGAACACAATAAAAAGGGATTTAGGATTTATTCCTTTGTGCCGGCTGTCATTACTAAGCGTGAAGCCGAGAAAATAAAATCCTATGATTTAAAGGTTCGTGTTTCTACTGAAGCCCAGGCAATGGGAATATACAAAAGTTTCAATTACGAAATTTTTGAACGCAGACCTTCAATCGTAGTTGCCTTTGATGGAAATAGTGCTGCCATTAATTTAATTCAGGAAGCAAAAAATGGCAAAGGTAAATCGGCTATTTTCGTTTGGTCAGGGTCAAAGAATTTGATGCAGAAGGCAAAGTCATTGCAGGGATATGTTCATTCTTTTGATAGCGATAATGACTTAGTAAATGTTATTTCATCAATTAAATAATTATATCATGTGTTTTAAAAGACTATTTGTAGAAAATATGTAATTATCTACAAATAGTCTTTTTATATCTGAATATTCTGTTAAAAAGTTAAAGAATTTGTGAAATAACCTTCTGAGCCAAATAAAAGTTGTACAATAACATGTGACTAGTTGTCGAATTTTACCCAATTATATTTTTGTATAGGTTTTTTATTTTCATCAGAAAATCAAGAACCGGACATAGACCAATAATTAGTGGAAGGATATCATGGCAAAAGGAACAAATAACAGTAGTACAGGTGAAGTGAAGGTTAAGAGAGGTATAGCAAAGACTTTATTGATGTCTCTGCTTCCTATTATTCTGGTTGGTATAATCGGTATTATCGTCTTTATATCATTAAATGCCAGATCTATTATTACTGAAGTATCTTTGATGGATCTTCAGGCAGAAACAGATAGTAATGCCAGAAAATTGGGAGTTGATTTTCAACTGCTCACTTCAAAAAACGACCAGTATTGCGACACATTAGAGACGGTACCTTTTGAGGATCATGCTGCAATGTATCGTTATTGTAAGCCTTCATTGGATTATCAGCCAATTGATAATACAGGTATTTATATTGGTTTTTCAAATAATGATTATTTCTTTGCTAATGACACAGTTCAGGCATCAGATTGGAAAGCTTCCGAGCGCGGATGGTATAACTGAAATTCATCAGCCTACAAATGGATTGGATTACTATGTATGTGCTTCTGAAATTCCTGGTACACCATGGATGCTTGTATCTTCTGTTGCTGTAAATGATGTTATGGCATCAGCAAATAAGTTTATGGTATATTCGATTGCTGCAATGATAGTTCTTGTGATTTTAATAGTTGCTGTTATCCTATTCACAATTAATAACGTCATTACTAAGCCGGTTAAAGGATTATCTTCTAGTATTTCACGAATTTCTGATGGTGACTTTACAACAAAGATGCCTCAGGATAAAGGTGATGAAATTGGTCTTATCAGCAAACAGATGGATCATTTCGTGGCTGTAATGAATGGTGCTATTAGCTCTATTCAGGGGAAGGCAGAACAGCTTCAGGAGGATTCTGAAACTTCAAAGAATGCATCATCAAAGATGAGTGGAGAAGCTGGAAATCAGTCAGTATCTATGGGACAGATTCAGGAGACAATGGATGATATTACGAATGCTGTTGGAGAGCTTGCTGACAATGCAACACACCTTGCACATGCAGTTTCTGATTTGACAGATAATGGAAATTCTACAAATGATGTTATGTTAGCCCTTGTAGATCAGGCGAAGATTGGTCAGGAAGATATGACTGCAGTTCAGCATAATATGGAACGAATTACTGAATCAATGGGTGAGATGAATGATGTTGTTACAACTGTTGGTGATTCAGCACAACAAATTACAGACATTGTACAGATGATTGATTCTATTGCAGAGCAGACCAACCTCCTGTCACTTAATGCATCTATTGAAGCAGCTCGTGCAGGTGAAGCAGGTAAGGGATTTGCTGTAGTAGCTGATGAAATCGGAAAGCTTGCTCAGAATTCACAGGATGCAGCCAAGGAAATTGGAGATATCATTAAACAAATCACTGGACTTATTTCTGACCTGGCTGAAAAATCTCAGAGAAATACAGATTCTATCAATGAGAGTGGTGAGGCTGTAGAAAAGGCAGGTACAAGTTTTAATAAGATTTACGATGATTTAAATAATGCAGCTGATACTATGAAACAAATGATAAGCATGATGGGCGAGGTAAATGATATTGCATCTTCTGTTGCAGCTATTTCACAGCAACAGTCTGCAAGCTCAGAAGAGATTTCTGCAACTATTTATACACTTACAGAAAGTGCAAATGATATAGCCAATGAAAGTCAGGGTGTTGAAAATGTCGCAAACTCTGTGTCAGATTCAGCACTTGCTATTAATGACGAGCTGTCTAAGTTTAAGATTAACTCAGATGAGATGTAAGCCGCTTTGCTTTAAAGCATATGGAGGGCGACTATGGTAAAGGAAGAGTATCTTGATACAGGGGCAGGTATAGTGCCACTAGGGTTGCCGGGAGGTTTCTTTATATACGAGGCCACAGGTGAAGAAAATCTGTTATTTGCAGATTCCAATGTCATCAATCTGTTTGACTGTGAAACCTTTCAGGAATTAAAAGAATATGTTGGTGGTTCTTTTAAAGGCATGGTATTAAAAGAGGACCTGTATCGTATCGAGAACCAAATTCAGGCCCAGACCTTTTTGGGTGAGAAACGTCACGATTACGTGCGCTACCGTATTATGACCAAAAAGGGGATAGTTAAGTACATAGAGGACTTTGGACATCTATTACATTGGATGAATGGAAAAAGTTTCTTTTATGTGTTTATTGTGGATGTAGACCAGAATGAATACATGAATAACAGCCGTAACTCATATGCAGAGGCGGAGATTCTAGTAGCAAACCGTGAGGTGGATAATCTGACTGGATTGTTTACTATGTCCTATTTTTATCATAGAGTACAGCAACAGTTATCAAATGCAGAAAACTGGAGAGATGATGCTGCATTTGTTCATTTTGATATACCAAACTTCAAGCTTTATAACGAGCGTCATGGCTTTAAAATGGGCGATGAACTGCTCACTGATTTAGCAAATACAATAAAAGATGTTTTTCAAACAGCTATAGTTTCAAGGTTTTCTGATGATCATTTTGTTGTATTTACTAATAACTCCAAGGAAGGTGTAATAGAGCGAGTGGAAGAGGTATATAAGAGAATGCTTCTTTCAGATGATGTAAACAAAAAGATAAGAATCAAGGCAGGAATATATTATCTGGATGATCAAAGATCTGAAATTGGATTGGCTTGTGATCATGCAAGACTCGCATGCAACAGTATTAAGAATCGACATGACCTAAACTATTGCATTTATGATGATATGCTTCGTGATAAACTACGTCGCCAGCAGTATGTAGTAGACCATATTGATGAAGCAATCGCCAAAGATTATATTAAGGTTTATTATCAACCTATTATTCGCGTAGCAACAAGAGAAGTATGTGGCATGGAGGCTTTGGTCCGTTGGGTTGATCCGACCATAGGCATGATGGCTCCACTTGATTTTATTGAGACCCTTGAGCATTTTCATCTTATACATCTGGTGGATGAATATATGGTAAAGAGAGTCTGCCAGGATTATAGAATGCTTATGGATGAAGGAATCAATACAGTACCAGTGTCAGTGAATATTTCAAGATTGGACTTTGATGTATGTAGCGTATTGAAGTTACTGTCTGATTTCTGTGAGATTTATGATGTGCCTATAGAAATGATGGAGGTTGAGATTACAGAGAGTGCATTTAATGACAACACAGGTCTTATAAGGGAGCAAGTTAAGAAAATCCGAGATGCTGGCTTTGAAATCTGGGTAGATGACTTTGGAAGTGGGTATTCTTCTTTGAATACAATTGCTGAGTATGATTTTGATGTTTTGAAGTTAGATTTGATTTTCCTGAAAAGCTTTGAAAATTATAAGACCAGAACACTGATGAATTATATTATTAAAGGTGCTAGAGAGCTTGGAGTTCAACCTTTATGCGAAGGAGTTGAATGTGAGGAACATTTTCAATTCTTAAAGGATATAGGATGTGAAAGGTGTCAGGGTTATTACTTTGGAAAACCAATGCCACTGGAGGACATGCTTGATTATTTGGATGAGGCTGGACTAGTATGTGAGGATTATTCTTAAAATAAGTTTTATGTAAAATAAAGGCTAGCTGTATTTTTAAACAGCTAGCCTTTTTTATGCTATACTATTTTTAAACACTGAGTATTAATCTGGAGGAGGTTTGATTATGTTAAGAGATGGTAAAATTTGGATAGCTAATACTTCTGAAGGCCAGCCTGTTTATATGCTACCTAAAATGGCAAATCGTCATGGCTTGATAGCAGGTGCAACTGGTACTGGTAAGACGATTACATTGAAGGTTCTAGCAGAATCCTTTTCAGATATGGGAGTACCGGTTTTTTTGGCTGATGTAAAAGGGGATATTGCTGGAATGCTTGAGGCTGGAGTGGACAGTGATAATATGCAGGAGCGTATAAAGCGGTTTGGGCTCAGTGATTTTGGTTTTGAATATCACAGATATCCTACAACTCTTTGGGATGTATTTGGAAAAAATGGTATACAGGTTCGAACTACAATTACTGAAATGGGGCCATTGCTTTTATCTAGAATTCTTGACTTAAATGACACCCAGAGTGATATTCTTACAATTGTGTTTAAAATAGCAGACGATAATAATCTTGCTCTGATAGATACCAAAGATTTAAAGGCTATGCTGAATTATGTAGCTGAAAATGGCAAAGAGTTTGCAGCAGAGTATGGAAATTTGAGTAAGCAAAGCATTGGCGCCATTCAGCGTGCTGTAGTAGCACTTGAATTGGAGGGGGGAGAAAAATTCTTTGGAGAACAGGCAATCGACATTAGAGATTGGTTTTCTGTAGGTGAGCAGGGACGTGGAATGATTCATATCTTAGATAGTCAGAGTTTGATAAATAATGGAACGCTATATTCTACATTCCTACTTTGGATGCTTTCTGAATTATTTGAGACTATGCCTGAGGTAGGGGATTTGGAAAAGCCAAAAATGGTATTTTTCTTTGATGAAGCACACCTATTATTTAAAGATACTCCAAAACCACTGATTGAAAAAATTGAACAGGTGGTAAAACTTATTCGTTCAAAAGGAATTGGAATTTATTTTGTCACACAGAATCCACGTGATATTCCAGATGGAGTTTTGGCCCAGCTTGGTAACAAAGTTCAGCACGCACTTCATGCATATACTCCTTCTGATCAGAAGGCTGTTAAGGCTGCTGCTGATTCATTTAGGGAAAATCCAGAATTCAAAACTGCTGATGTGATTGAGGCTCTTGGTACAGGTGAGGCAGTAGTTTCATTCCTTCAGGAGGATGGTACTCCAGGAATAGTTGACAAAGTTTTTATTCTTCCTCCACAGTCAAAAATGGGTGGTATTGATGACGGTGTACGCGATACTGCAATCAAATCAAGTCTTCTTTATACCAAGTACTCAAATTATTTTGATCCTGAATCAGCTTCAGAATTGATTGAAAGAATGGGCATCGAAAAGGCTAAGGCAGAGGCTGATGCAAAGGAACAGGAAGCTGCAGCAAAACAGCAGGCAAAGGAAGAAGCTGCAGCAGCAAAGGCTGAAGCAAGAGAAAAGGAAAAGGAAGCCAATCGTAAGAAACGTGCAGCAAAATC
The DNA here is from genome assembly GCA_946403965.1 of uncultured Pseudobutyrivibrio sp. GTDB lineage: Bacteria > Bacillota > Clostridia > Lachnospirales > Lachnospiraceae > Pseudobutyrivibrio. The sequence continues at coordinate 18,451 of CAMJBT010000004.1, forward strand.
TGTGGGAACCACAGTTGCTGGTACAGTAGGACGAGAGGTAGGAAAAAAGGTAGGAAAGCAGCTTGGAGGAAAGTTTGGACAAACACTTGGTGGAAACACAGGAGCCCAGTTGTTTAGAGGAATATTAAATACCTTGTTGAAATAACCGGTAACAATATTTGACGTGTCACTTCATGATTGTTAAAATTAATTTCGAGCGTAAATGAACGTTCGGGAGAATATAATCATGGAAAGAGATGTCAGACAAAAAGGACATAAACGTATACATAAGAAAAAAAGGAGAAATAGGCTTTTCACTGTAGGCGTAGTGGCTGTTTTATTTGGCTGCGCTGGGGTGGGAGCCTATTTTTATCATGATTATTCATCAAGAGTATATAGTAATTGTGTGGTAGAGCTAGGTGGCGAAGTTAAGGCTTCAGATTTTTTGAAAAACCCAGCTAAGGACGCCGCTTTCACTTCGGATACTGTGATTATTACCGACTATGTAGGTACCTATGATGTGGGGATTGTTTCTGGACCATATACATACAAGTGTAAGCTTGAGGTGACAGATACCACTGCTCCAGAGCTCAAAGTAAAAAGTCTCACCCGCACAAAAGAAGAAATCCCGGGAGCAAAGGACTTTGTGGAAGAGGTTAGTGATGCTTCAGGAGATGTTACTGTCTATTTTAAAAATGCCATTAGCTTTGACAACTATGGAAAGATTCCAGTGGTAATTGTTGCAGAGGATGCATCAGGAAACAAGACTGAAGCTGATGCTACATTAAATCTTGTGGAAGAATACGATATTACTCCACCTGTTATTGAAGGACAGCTGGACAAGGTTGTATATGTTGGAAAAAGTGCAAGCTTTAAATCAGGGGTGACAGTTACGGACAATGTTGATACTGACATAGAGGTTCAGGTGGACAGTAGTCATGTGGATTTGAACACCCCTGGTGAATATACAGTTATTTACACCGCAGAGGATTCCATGGGAAACATGGATTTAGTAGAAGGAAAAATAACTGTGATTGAACAGCTTTATACAGAAGAACAGGTATATGCGTTGGCTGATGAAATCCTTGCTAATATAATCAAGCCTGATATGTCAGATTATGACAAGGCTCATGCCATCTATGTATGGATTCAAGGAAATATAGGTTACAGCGAAAGTGAGGATAGAGATGATTGGCTTAAAGGGGCATATGATGGACTTACCAATCGTCATGGTGACTGCTACAATTACTTTGCTGTAGGCAAAGCACTTCTTACCAGAGCAGGAATAAAGAACGAAGATATAGAAATTATTCCAACAGCCACAAGACATCATTTTTGGAGCGTCATAGATTGTGGTGAAGGCTGGCGTCATTTTGACTGTACACCACGTCATGACAAAACATTCAAGGGTTTTTATATCACGGATGAAGACTTGATGGCTTATTCAAACCAGCACTATCGATCACACAATTATGATAGGGAGAAATATACATACTTTAACTAAATTTTACGATGGGGTTATCGCGTAAGCGATTAATGAGGATGTAATGAAAAAACTAGGAATAATCGGTGGCTTAGGACCTATGGCTACGGCCTATTTTATGCGACGTATTATTGAGCTTACCGATGCAAAGACAGATCAGGAAAATATCGAAATGATAATATACAACTGTCCATCGATTCCAGATAGGACAGGATATATTTTGGGTAAGAGCTGCGAAAGTCCATTACCTAAAATTGTAGAATTGGCTCAGTCATTGGAAAGGCAGAACGTAGATTATATTGCAATGCCATGTATCACTGCTCATTATTTTCATGACCAGCTTGCCGACAGTGTGTTTATTCCTGTTAGCAATGGCATCAAAGAAGCTGCCGAGTATCTTACTTATCATCATATTTTTAAAGTCGGAATTATGGCCACAGACGGTACAGCATCAATGCATTTGTTTGATTCTGTATTCAAAAATTATGACATAAGCTGTATTTATCCAGATGAGACCGGGCAGAAAAAGGTTATGAGTCTGATATACGAGGATGTCAAAGCTGGTATGCCAGTAAATATGGAAGCTTTTATGGAAGTTAAAAATCAGTTGTTGAATTCTGGGGCTGAAGTTGTAATACTGGGATGTACTGAGCTTTCAATAATTAAACGAGACAATAATGTAGGTGCTGGCGTGCTTGATATAGTGGATGTGCTTGCGGCAGATTGTGTCATAAAATGTGCCAAGCCACGTCCTGCTTGCACTGATTTAATTACAAAATAAAAGAGACCCGTTTTAGTGGTTGAAGAGGTAATAAAATGCAAAACAATGTACTAGACTATTTAGACAACAGCCTGGCTAGAGTTCCAGACAAAATCGCATATGCGGATGATGAGGTAAAGCTTACCTTTTCTGATGTAAAAAGGATTATGGATTCTGTAGGTACAGGTTTATTAAACAAAGGGTGCAGCCGTGAGCCGGTTATAGTATTTATGAAAAAGAGTCCAAATACTATTGCGACTTTCTTTGGAGTTATTAATGCTGGATGCTATTATGTTCCTATTGATAGTGAAATGCCAGCCACACGAATAAATCTTATTCTTGAAAACTGCAAACCAAAAGTAATTATTTGTGATGAAAGTACAATCGCCATTGCAAATGAATTTGGTTATAAGGCTGATATAGTTCTTTTCTCAGATATCGTAAATACGAATCCAGATGAATCTGCACTTTCATTAGTTAGAAAAAAGACTATAGATACAGATCCAATCTATATCGTATTTACATCAGGCTCCACAGGAGTGCCAAAGGGTGTATGTGCATGTCATCGTTCTGTAATTGATTATATCGAGCAGCTTTCAGAGACTCTTGGGTTCAACGAAGATACAATTTTTGGAAATCAGACTCCTCTTTACTTTGATGCATGCTTGAAAGAGCTTTATCCAACATTAAAGTTTGGGGCTACCACATATCTGATTCCACATTCGTATTTCATGTTCCCTATAAAGCTTGTGGAATATATTAATGAACATAATATTAATACAGTATGTTGGGTTGTTTCGGCACTTACAATGATTAGTGCTTTTGCAACCTTCGACACAGTGGTTCCTCACACTTTGAGGACTATTGCTTTTGGTAGTGAAGTATTTCCTATCAAGCAATTTAGATTGTGGAGAGCTGCTGTTCCTGAAGCAAGGTTTTTCAATCTTTATGGACCAACTGAAGGTACAGGAATGTGCTGTTATTATCCAGTAGAAAGAGAATTTGCTGATGATGAAGTGATTCCTGTTGGGTTTCCATTCAAGAATACAGAGATTTTACTTTTAAAAGAGGATAACACTTTGGCAGCACCAGGAGAACAGGGAGAAATCTGTATCCGCGGTACATCAGTTACTTTGGGTTATTACAATAATCCTGAAAAAACAAGTGAGGCTTATGTTCAAAACCCACTTAATACTGCCTATCCAGAAATCATTTATCGTACAGGCGATATTGGTCATATTAATGAACGCGGCGAGCTTGTGTTCCATTCTCGAAAGGATTTTCAAATTAAGCATATGGGGCACCGCATAGAACTTGGCGAGATAGAAGCAAATGTAAATCTTGTGCCAGAGATAAAGCTCAGTGGCTGTATTTATGCCAAGGAACAGAGTAAAATTGTTCTTTATTATGTTGGCGATATTACAGAGGGAGATCTTATCAAAGCCCTCAAGACAAAGCTTCCACGCTATATGCTTCCAAATAAAGTCAATCGTTTGGAGGAAATGCCTTTTACAGCGAATGGAAAAATTGATCGTGTGACATTAAGTAAGATGTATAAATAGGAGGATAATTAAATGAATGAATTAATCGAAATTTTAAATGACTTACACCCAGAGGTAGATTTTACAACAGAAAAGGGGCTGGTAACTGGAGGAGTACTTGATTCTTTTGATATCGTTTCACTTATTTCTGAAATCAACGAAGAATTTGATGTAACCATCCAAGCTGCAGAGCTTACACCAGAGAACTTTGATTCTGCTGAGACAATCTATGCACTTATCAAATCAAAACTAGATGATGAGGATTAATTAAATGCTATTTACAAGCTACGAATTCTTAGGATTTTTGCTAATAGTATTCATATTGTATTATCTATTGCCAGGAAGGGCCCAATGGTCCTTCCTGCTTCTTGCAAGTTATGTTTTCTATTTCATTGCAGATCCTAGATACCTGATTTTTATTGCCATTACAACGGCGAGCACTTTTTTTGCAGCCAAGCTTATTTCTGATAAAAAAGTTTCATTTGATGTATGGTTCAAAGAACATAAAAAGGAATATGAAAAAGATGAGAGAAAAGCTTTAAAAGCAAAGGAACATGCTGTTGAAAAAAAGATATTTTTGTGTTGCCTACTATTTAACTTAGGTATACTTGCAGTTACAAAATACACAAATTTTACTATTGCCAATATCAATAATATTATTGGAGCCTTTGGAAATAAGGGAACATTATCCTTTGTGGATTTGGTCATTCCTATGGGTATTTCATTCTATACCTTTCAGTCCATGGGGTATTTGATTGATGTATACAATGGCAAGTTTGAAGCACAGAAGAATCCCTTCAAATTTGCTTTGTTTGTTTCCTTCTTCCCACAGCTTGTGCAAGGGCCTATAAGCCGCTATTCGGATTTGAGTCAGACCTTGTTTGAAGAGCACCGATTTGAATGGCGTACAGTTTCATTTGGTTTGGAGAGGATTCTTTGGGGCTTTTTCAAAAAGCTTGTTATTGCAGACAGAATTCTTGTGCCAGTGCAGGCCATCATAGGAAATCCAGATACATATTCTGGCTGGTATGCTTTTGCAGGGGCCATGTTTTATGCACTTGAACTTTATGCTGATTTTACAGGTGGAATAGATATTACAATAGGTGTTGCAGAGACCATGGGAATTAAGGTCACTGAAAACTTTATTCGACCATATTTTTCAAAAAATATAAAAGAATATTGGAATCGTTGGCATATCACAATGGGTACCTGGTTTACCGACTACATTTTCTATCCAATCAGTGCAAGTCAATTTATGATGAAGCTTTCTAAAAAAAGTAGAGCCAGACTTGGAAATAATCTTGGTAAAAGAGTGCCTGTATATTTATCAAGCTTTATAGTTTGGTTTACTACAGGTATATGGCATGGCGCCAGCTGGAACTTTATCGTATGGGGACTTGGCAACTTTGTAGTAATTATGGTTTCTCAGGAGTTAGAGCCTTTCTACCGTTGGTTCCACAGCAAGGTTAACGTAGAATACACTTTTGGCTGGAAGTTATTTAGAGTGGTTCGAACAGTACTTATTATGTCAAGTCTTCGTATGTTTGACTGTTACAGAGATGTTCCACTTACCTTCAAAATGTTTGGAAGCATATTTACAAAATCTCACTTGTCACAGTTAAATGCTGATGCATTCATAGGAATGGGCATTGCTGCAGAAGACTATCTGGTTGTGTTCCTGGCAATGCTTTTGCTTGTTACTGTTAGTCTTATTCAAAGAAGTGGCAGTGTTCGTGCTAAAATTGCATCTAAAGCAGCACCTGTTCGTTTTATTATTTGGTACGGTCTTTTTATGGCTACCTTAATTTTTGGAGCCTATGGAATTGGCTACTCGGCCAGCCAATTTATTTACAATCAATTCTAACCAAAGCTATCCCCTATATGGGAAAGTGTGACCGCATTAGCGGTGGATGAGGGTAATATGAAAAAATTTATATCTATTTTACTAACTATCACCATATCCATCTCTGGTCTCTTTTTTGCCACCAAACTCTTAGAACCTAAGTATATGAATGGCATTTTGGAGGGCGCAATGATAAAAGAATACTATGATGATCCAACAGATCACAACGTGGTGTTCATTGGTGATTGTGAGCTTTATGAAAATATATCCCCTGTTTATTTATGGGAAAACTATGGAATCAATTCTTATATACGTGGTAGTGCACAGCAACTAATCTGGCAATCATACTATCTTGCAGAGGAGACTATCAAACAAGAACATCCGGATATTATTGTTTTTAACGTGCTTTCAATGAAATATAATGAGCCTCAAAATGAGGCCTATAACCGAATGTCTATTGATGGAATGAAGTGGTCTTCAAGCAAAATCAATAATATAAAAGCATCAATGACAGAAGATGAGCATTTTATTGACTACGTATTTCCGTTACTTAGATATCATAGTCGTTGGAGCGATTTGAATACTGACGATGTGGAATATCTATTTGACAGAAACAAGGTTTCCTTTAATGGATATTACATGCGAGTGGATGTTAAACCTGCGGAAAATGTTCCGGAAGGCAAGCCACTTCCAGATTATATGTTTGGCGAAAACGCATATACGTATCTAGATAAGCTTACAAAACTATGCAAGGATAATGATGTACAGCTTATATTGGTGAAGGCACCAACACTTTATCCGTATTGGTACCCTCAGTGGGACGATCAAATCAAAACTTACGCAAAGAAAAATGATTTGCCATTTATTAATTTCCTTGAGTATCAGGATGAAATGGGTATTGATTGGACCAAGGACACATATGATGGAGGTCTTCATCTAAATCTTGCAGGAGCGGAAAAGCTTTCCAAATTGTTTGGTGATATTTTAACTCAGGAATACAATGTACCTGACAGACGAGGTGAAGAAGAACTTGATAAATACTGGGATGGAGTGATTAAACGTTATAATCAGGAAATTGAGCGTCAGACTACAAATCTTGAGCTTTACGGTTCGGTTCATAAACCAGAGGAGAAAAAATAATGAAATTTGTTATACAAAGGGTAAATGAAGCTTCGGTAGCAGTTGATGGCAAGACAATTGGTGAGATAAAAAAAGGTTTTCTTGTATTTATTGGTGTTGCTGATTCAGATACAAAAGAAATCGCAGACAAGATGGTAAAGAAGCTTTTAGGACTTAGAATTTTTGATGATGAAAATGACAAAATAAATCTTTCACTTACAGATGTGGGAGGGGAATTGCTTCTTATTTCACAGTTCACACTATATGCAAACTGCAAGAAAGGATATCGTCCATCATTTATTGAAGCTGGTGCACCAGATTTTGCTAATGAAATGTATGAATATATTATTGAATCATGCAAAGCTTCTGGTTATCATGTTGAGACAGGTGAATTTGGAGCAGACATGAAAGTATCCCTTATCAATGATGGTCCATTTACTATAGTTTTAGATTCATCAGATATTTGTTAATAGTAAAAAGAAAGTTATATTTTAAATCACCTCTATCTTTTCAAAAGAGATAGAGGTGATTTTTTATAGTTTAAATGCATTTGTTAAAAAAGTGAATTCTCGGTAGGAATCCTTTGGAAAGAAAGGTATGCAAAAGTCCTGGTTTTTGTTCAATCATCTTTACCAGATCCTCTTTATAATGTCCTTCTCTGTATGCTAGAACAAGTTTAGATTCCATTTTCTTAATGTTTTCTTCATTCATAGCAATTACCTCCTCATATCAAACTATGAAAAAACCAGAAAACATTAATCTCCCCAATAATACATCAACACCATTAGGTGGTGTGTATCTAGAAGTATACTCCACCACTTATGTAAAAGTAGTGAAGAAAATATCATATCACTGTGATTTTTATGTGAAACCACATCCTCTTTAAATTTACCAAAACATTTGTTATTTTATTAATTGTAAAACTACATAATGTATTGGAGAATTGTTATGAAAGTATTAGTTGCTGAAGCACAATCAACAATTGATTCAATCATAGGTAAGTAATTACAAGGGGGTATAATGATGGCTACTAGAGTAGAGATAACATCAGATTTTTGGAAGCGATACAGAAATCTGGTACGAACAGAAATGATTCCATTTCAGTGGAATGTTTTAAATGATCAGGCAGGAATTACGATAGAAAAGGAACGAATAGGTGACGAAGGAATCCCTAGTGAAAAGAGCCATGCAATTGAAAATTTTAAGATTGCAGCAGGACGTACAAAGGGGACTCACTATGGTTGGACATTTCAGGATAGTGATGTTTATAAATGGCTGGAAGCTGTGGCATATTCAGTTAGGGAAAAGAGAGATCCAGCATTAGAAAAAAAGGCTAATGAAACTATAGAATTGATAGCTGAGGCTCAGGAGCCAGATGGTTATCTTGATACCTTTTACTCGATTCTTGGAATAGAATATCGCTATCAATCTTTAGGCGGTAGCCATGAGCTGTATTGTATGGGACATTTCATTGAGGCGGCTGTAGCATATCACGAGGCTACAGGAAATGAAAAAGTCCTTGATGTTGCAAAAAAATGTGCAGATAACATTGATGATAATTTTGGCCCAGAGGATGGAAAGATTCATGGTTATGACGGTCATGAGGAAATAGAAATTGGTCTGCTTCGACTTTATCATGTGACAAAAGAAGATAGATATTTACAATTGGCCAAGTATTTTCTAACTGAACGAGGAAAACATCCTAACTTTTTCAAAGAACAAGCCGCAGTTTATCAGGGACCAAATGCATTAGCAGGAATAGAAAAAGCTCCTGATAAATATTTTCAGAATCATGCACCAATTTCAGAGCAGGACACTGCTGAAGGTCATGCAGTGAGAGTGGTATATATGTGCACTGCTATAGCGGATTTGGCTGCTACTACAAAAGATGAAGAGCTGCTACAGATATGTAAGAGGTTATGGAATAACATAACTCAAAAGAGGATGTACATCACAGGAGGAATCGGTTCTACTGTTAACGGTGAAGCCTTCACTTTAGACTATGACTTGCCAAATGACACAATGTATTGTGAAACTTGTGCTGCTATAGGACTTATTTTCTTTGCGAGACAGATGCTTAGAATGGAAGCAGATAGTCAGTATGCAGATACTATGGAAAAAGCACTTTACAATTGTGCTCTAGCTGGAATGGCACTAGATGGCAAACACTTCTTTTATGTTAATCCGTTGGAAGTAAACCCACTAAAGTCAAAGCTTGATCCCACAAAGAGCCATGTAAAAGCAGTTCGGCCTTCCTGGTTGGGATGTGCATGCTGTCCTCCAAACCTTGCACGAATGATTACATCACTTGATGACTATATTTATACTGTGGGAAGTGAAAAAATACTTTTAAACAATTATATAGATTCACTTGCAGCAATTCAGGATGATAACCACCATCTGGAAATAACTCAAAAGACAGCATTCCCATGGGATGACACTGTATCAATTATAGTAAAAAATCAAGCGTTGAAGACAGAAATAATCGGAATCAGAATTCCATCATGGGCAGAGTCTGTTGATATAACTATCGATGGAAATAAAGTGGATAATTCCGCTCAAAAGGGATACGTATATACGAATGTAGCAGGAGGTGCCAAGGTTGAAATAGTACTGAAATTTAAAATTGAAATCAGAAAGTATTATGCAAATTCAATGGTATCCGAAGATATTGGAAAGGTGGCAATTGGCAGAGGTCCATTCATCTATTGCTTGGAGGGAGTAGATAATGATGGGACAGTTTCTACATTAAAGCTTACTGAGAATTCAAAATTTGAATATCATCCAAATGAGGATATCCTGGGTGGAGTAGGTACGATTACAGCAGATGGTCAAAGAGTGGAGTCAAATAACAATCAACTGTACAGTACTACTAAGCCAGTGATTAAACCAGCTAAACTGAAGTTTGTGCCATATTATGCCTGGGCAAATCGAGGTGAAAATGAAATGAGAGTATGGGTGAATTGCTAAATAAACCTTTGCTTGAATATATTGGATAAAAAAAGAGTAACCAATCATAATTTGGTTACTCTTTTAAAAATGCTAATAAAACGGCCTGTTAATTAAGAACAAGGATGCATTTTCCCACTATAATAAAAAAAGAACTAGGAATGCATTCTAGTTCTTAATTAATAATGCGGAAGGCGGGACTTGAACCCGCACGCTCGCAATGAGCACAAGATCCTTAGTCTTGCTCGTCTGCCAGTTCCGACACTTCCGCGTGTCTTAACGACAAGGAGTATAATATCAGAGTATTCACCTAGAGTCAACACTTAAATTACATTTTTTTCAAATTTTTGAAGTAAGATACAAGGAAAGAATATTTGTAACCTATAGATTAGAGAGGTGTATAATGGCGTTTTATATTGGACTTGTTCTTGTAGCATTGTTATATATATTGCTTCTAGAATTATCAAAAAATATATTGCTTGGTTGGGGGATTGCTATTTTTTTAGTGGCATGTATGTTTGTTGCACACGAAAAAATTAAAAGAACGGGGTTAGGAAAATTTACGTTACCAATATATTGCCTTTTCTTTATTTTGTTAGCTGTAAACTATATTTTAACAGGGCCTCCATATAAAAATCTTCCAGCAGTAGACAACAAAAATCCTGAAAAAACAGAGGTGATTCACATTCATCAAGGAGATTTGACAGGTGTATTCAATAAAGATAAGTCGGTGAAAGTATATGCAGGAATTCCTTATGCAAAGCCACCTGTTGGAGAACTTAGATTTAGAGAACCTCAAGCTCCTGACAAGTGGGATGGAATAAGAGCTTGTGATGAATTTGGGCCAATGGCCATGCAGAAACGAAATCTGCCTTTATATGATAGCGTTTCTCACATCCTGGGATGGCACGATTACCAGGTGAAACTAGGTGATGAATTTTTGGAGAATATGAGTGAAGATTGCCTTTATCTAAATATCTTTGCTCCAGCTGAAGCTGGTCGAGAGCCAATCCCTGTTATTTTTTATATACATGGTGGAAGCCTTTCCACTGGACAGTCTTCTTACTCTGAATATAGAGGGGAGGATTTAGCAAAACGCGGTGTGATCTTTGTGAATTTTGCATATCGCTTAAATGTTTTTGGGTATTACGCTGCTGATGATTTAAAAGAGGAGTCTGAAAATGGAACTACGGGCAACTATGGACTTTTGGATCAAATTGCTGCATTAAATTGGGTTATAGACAATATTGAAGCATTTGGAGGAGATCCTAATCAGATTACAATAGCAGGTGAGTCTGCGGGAGCATCCAGTGTGAATGCTTTTTGCGTTTCACCCCTTACAACTGGAAAGTTTAATTATGCCATTGCTGCATCAAGTGGAATCACACCAATTCAGCCATTTCATACATTTCGTAAATACGAAGATGCTTTATTAGAGGGGAATAAGGTTAGAGCTCAATTTAAAGTCAATAGTTCAAATGATTTGAGAAATTTATCTGCAGAGGAACTGCTAAAAAATGATTCTGACCAGTCAGCAATGACAGTAGATGGATATGCTATTGTTGAGCCACCTTATCTTACCTATGAAAAAGGTGAAAATCATGAAAAGGCTCTTTTGAATGGCTTTAACGCAAAGGAAGCAGACGCCTTTTTGCTTACCAGAAAAGCTACTAAAGATAACTACGAGAGTATTTTAGCTGAAGCAATTGGAGAACAGGCTAAAGAGATGGCAACGGTTTTGCCAGCTGATAGCCCACAGAGAGATCAGCATTTTATAGTGGATGCTATGGGGGATGCAAAGGGGGCACTTAATGAGGCATACTCAGCTATCTGGTTTAGTTATTCCCACTATCTGTGGAATAATTATTTAATAGAACAGCAGGTTCCAACCTATGAATATTATTTTGCAAAGAAAAATAAGAGTTTATCCAACTATCATGCAGGGGAGTTGCCATATGCTTATGGAAATTTGTGGAGACATCCTGGAGTGTATGACAAAGATGATTATTATCTCTCAGATGTTATGCAACAGTATTGGGTGAATTTTGCAAAGACTGGAAATCCAAATGGTGATGGGTTACCTGAATGGAAACCTCGCACTGAAATACAAAATCAGCTACTTCGCTTGGATACAACTATTGAAATGGTTGATGATTCTAACGAAAAACTGTACCAGGTCATAGATAAATATCAGCAAAGTGTTAAATAATATAAAATAATCTAAAGGCGGTCTTTGATGGACCGCCTAAATAGGTTATACTTATGCTGAAAAATAATAGGGAGAGTAGTATGACCTTATCTGATTTAAATTTTATATTTAGGGCTTTGCCCCTTTTTTTAATTATATATTATATTTTTCCTGCTAAGTTGAGACCGAGTTTGCTATTAATAGCAAGCCTTATTTTTTATGCAGTAAATGATTATTTGATGCTGCCTGTTTTATTGGTGGCATCAATTCTGAACTATATTATTGCTAGATTCGTCGTGAAGCAAAAAAAAGCTGCCCTGATATGTGGGTTATTGCTTGACGTAGGCCTCCTTATTGGTTTTAAGGTTGCAGGACGTTTGGACAGTGGTATTTTACTCCCACTAGGCCTTAGCTTCTATGTGTTCAAAATGATTTCCTATCAGGTAGATTTATATAAAGGGAAGATAGAACAGGTGAGCTTAGTTAAATTGTGTGTATATCTTACCATGTTTCCGCAGATTATATCAGGTCCTATCAGTAGATATGATTTTGTAACAGCCAATAGTATGTGGCAGAAGTATGAGGGTCCAGTGGAGGAAAAGCCTTCTATCGGCTCCAGAATATATAATGTACTTAGCAACGTAACAGACGGAGCAAAATATTTTACAATTGGTCTATTTATGAAGATAGTGGTAGCAGATCACTTGGCTGTACTTTGGTCTGAATTAAAGACCATTGGTTATGAAAGTATTTCCACTCCAATGGCATGGATTGGAGCCTACACCTATTCAATGAATCTATATTTTGATTTCTGGGGCTATTCCCTTATGGCTGCAGGTGTTGGTGTTATGTTAGGCTTTCCATTCATTGAAAATTTTATTCAGCCTTATAATGCAGTTTCCATATCTGATTTTTATAGACGTTGGCATGCAACTCTTGGAAGCTGGTTTAAAGACTATATTTATATACCTCTTGGAGGAAGTAAAAAGAGTGGATTTAGAACAGTTATAAATCTGCTTGTGGTTTGGCTTATCACAGGATTTTGGCATGGTGTGAATTTTAATTATATCATTTGGGCTATGTCCATTTTCTGTATTATTTTTGTGGAAAAATTTATTCTTTCAAAGTGGCAGATTGTATACAAAGTAATTGGCAGGATAAATGTGCTTGTGATAATACCTTGCACTTGGGTTATTTTTGCGACCGAGTCACTTAGAAAAATAGGAACATACTTTTTGAGACTATTTCCAGTTATAAACAACGGAATTGCTGTTAACAATCGTGATGTGATGCTTTTTGTTCCGGCATATTTACCATATCTTGCAGTAGGTGTGATTTTATTAGCACCTCCATTACAGACTTTATATAGAAAACACAAAGATAATATATTAACAACAATTATCTTGTTTGCAATGTTTTGGGTTTCTGTGTTTAGCTTGGCTAATTCAACAGGTAATCCATTTATGTATTTACGTTTTTAGAGGAATGTATTATGAAATATCGACATCTTCTTTTTTTAGTATTAATAGTTATTAGTTCAATTGGTTTTTCGATTTGCAGCTTTTGGTTCACTCCCACCAAATATGCTGAATATCAAACCAGTATAGTAAAGGAGCCTGTTGTTGCTCCAATGCTTAAAGCTGCAGCGTCAGGAATTTATCCATGGACTGAATACAAGGTTCCTGATTTAAAACACGACACCAAAACTAAAGAAAACAAAGTCTCATCTTCAGAAAAAAAATCTGATGCAAAAGCAGACACAAAAAAAGCTGAGACTGTGAAATCAAAGGAATTTACCCAGGTGACGGATGATTATTTTGATGATGCAGTATTTATTGGAGATTCCAGAATGCTTGGGCTTTCTATGTATTGCGAGGCATTAGATTCCAGAGCTACATTCTTTGCTCAAAAATCATTATCTATATATGATATTCGCGATAAAGAATGGGTGGAAACTGAAGATGGTAGAAAAATAACATTGTTTGATGCCCTATCAGAGATAGAGTTTTCCAAGGTATATATTATGGTTGGAATTAACGAGCTTGGTAGAGGTACAAATGAAACATATGCTGCAGCATACAAAGAAGTTCTTGATAGAATACAAGAAATAAATCCAGATGCCCTTATCTACATAAACAGTATTATGTTTGTAACTAAGGAGAAGAGTGATGGAGATCCAATTTACAACAATGGAAGCATTAATGTAAGAAATATGGCTGTAGTTCCATTTGCTGATGGTCAGCACATTTTCTTTTTGAATATTAATGATGCTGTAGATGATGGAGAGGGAAATCTTGATGCCTCCTTATCAGGTGATGGAGTTCATTTAAAGGGGTCCTGCTATGAGCCATGGCATCAATACTTACTATACAACGCCATCGTAGAATGATGGCGTTATTTTTATGTAATAATGAAAGATTTGAGGTGTCAGAATTTTCTGATTTAGCAAGATAAAGTTCGACGCTTTAATTTGCCAAAAATCGTTGACTATGTAGGCTTCCTTTGATATTATACTTCTTGTCGTTAAGACAAACGCAGATGATTTTAAGCGATTAAAATCTTGTGCAAATGCGGAAGTGTCGGAACTGGCAGACGAGCAAGACTAAGGATCTTGTGCTCATTGCGAGCGTGCGGGTTCAAGTCCCGCCTTCCGCATTATTAATTAAGAACTAGGATGCATTCCTAGTTCTTTTTTTGTTATAGTGGAAAAAATCATCAAGGGGTTTCCCTTCCTGGAGACGCTGTAATCTCATTAAATAAACACAGTTTGTTAATATAAATATGCTATAAAAGTATAGTAATGTGGAAATTTATCATATAAGAATTGTATTTATACGGTCTTGGTGAATTTTTATGAACAAACCTATACTTTTAGAAAGTAAAAAAGAATATTTACTGGAAAACTTTGATAGAGCACTAAAAGAGGAATGGATTGAAGTATATATCCAGCCAGTTGTACGTTCATCAAATGGAAGAGTTTGCGAGGAAGAAGCTCTTGCAAGATGGGATGATCCTGTTCTTGGTGTTCTTAATCCGGATGATGTTGTGCCTGTATTAGAGGAAGCTGGCCTTGTAGCTAAGCTTGATATATATATATTGGAAAAGGTGATTGAGAAAATGGAGAGACAGGTGGATATGGGCTTGTATAATGTGCCTACTTCCATCAATTTTTCCCAAATAGATTTTCAATCAGATGATGTTGTTAATCAGATAGATCGGATTATATCCAATTCTGGAATTTCTAAGGATAAATTTTCTTTCGAAATATCAGAAAATGATTTAGTTACTGAAAAATATCAAACAGTATCCCAACTTGAACGCCTTCAAAAGCTAGGATATAAAATTGAGTTTGATGATTTCGGTAGTGGAGATAGTTCGCTTCTTTTAGCTAATAGGATTCACTTCAATACTGTGAAAATAAATTTGTCTCTTACTAGACAGATTTTGGCAAATGCTAATGCAAGAATCTATATTACAGAGCTTGTGAAAATGGCGAAAGCTTTGGATATAGATACTATTGTAAAAGGCGTTGAAAATAAAGAGCAAGTTGAATTTCTCAGAGAGATAGGCTGTGGAAAGCTTCAGGGGTTCTATTTTAGTAAGCCTGTAGCTGTAAAAAATCTGGAGGAATTTGTAAAGAAAGATAAACAGTTTTTGTGGTTGGAAAATCCGAAGGAGGCAGAATACTACAACACAGTGGATAGGGTTTGTCTCCATGAGTTAACTTATTTAGGAGGAATCAATTCCTGTACAAAAACAGGGGATAATGTTGTCCCTATGGCCATTGTGGAAATTGATGATAATGAGCTTTCTGTAATGCGCTTAAACAAAGAGTGCCAACTTTTTGTGGATGAAAACTTCCCTGAAAATAAAGGCATATACAAAGTAACTCTTTCGTCCCAGGAAGACTTTCCGGGGGCTTATACTCTTGGTGCAATAAAACAGTGTATAAAAAGTGATGATAATATTATCATAGATGATCGAACACCGGCAGGAGTTACTGTACATCTAATGCTTAGAAAGATAGCAACAAACAATGTGACAAAAAAGACTGCTGTTTTATTTGCTATTATATCCACAGGAGAAAAGCATAAAAAAATTGATTCTCTTTCATACAATTATGTTGCCAGAGCATTGTCTGAAGACTATGTTGCCATGTATTTTGTTGATATCAATACAAATGAGTATATGGTATATCATACAGACGGAGCAAATCGTGATCTTACTGTTGGACATCAAGGAACAGATTATTTTGCAGATGCACATTGTAATAAAGAAAATAAAATTTATGAAGAAGATTTATTAATGTTCAACGAAATGGTAACGAAGGAGAATATTTTAAAGAATATAGAAGAATATGGTTCGTTTTCAATAACTTATAGGGCTAATGAAGATTATGGAGTTGCCTACGTAAGCTTAAAAGCTGTAAAAGATAGGGGAGATGGAAAACATCTTATCATTGGTATAAACAGTGTGGATAACCAGGTTAGACAGCAGGAAAGGTTTAAAGAAATGCAAGTAGAGAAAATATATTATTCTCGTATTGCTGCATTGGCTGGAGATATTTATGCTGTTTATTGTGTTGATTTAAAGGATAATTCTTATACCATATATAAAAATGAACAAGGGGTAAATTATATTGGAAAAAATCGAAAAGGAAAGGATTTTTTCGAGGAGACCAGAAGAATTGATAAGAGCGTTATATATGAAGAGGATTTAAAAGGTTTTCATGAATCAATTGTAAAAGAAAAGATACTATCTGCAATAGAAAAGAATGACAGTTTTGAATATGAATATAGGCGGATGTTTGATGATAAGCCTGTTTTTTTAGGTTCAAAGCTGTTGTTATCAATGAAAATGAAGAAGAAAAGCTTATAGTAGGTCTGATTAATATCGAAGCTGAGATTCGAAAGGAAAGAGAATATGCTGAAAACCTTTCCGTAGTTGAAAAATTAGCTACTAAGGATGAATTAACTGGCGTTAAGAATAAACATGCCTACGCACAAGCTGAAAAGGTTCTTGATGCTCAGATTGAAGTAGGAACAGTTACGGAATATGCCCTTGTAGTACTCGATCTGAATGGTCTTAAATATGTTAACGATACATATGGTCACAAGGCAGGAGATGAATTTATTAAAGAGGGTTGTAAAATAATATGTGATGCCTTTTCTCATAGTCCTGTATATAGAATTGGTGGAGATGAGTTTACGGTGATAGTCCAGGGAAAGGATTATGAAAATATAGGTTTTTCTATGGGCGTTATCGAAGCAAAGAATAATGAAAATAAAGTTAAGGGTGGTGTGACCATCGCTGCTGGCATGGCTAAAGGTGATGAAACTATGTCTGTTAATCAGGTCTTTGAACAGGCAGATAAAAACATGTATGAGAAAAAGAGACAAATGAAAAAATAGAATCTGAAAATAAAAACAAAAAACGGGCGACACCAACTCGAAATCACTCGATTCCTAGCTGATGCCGCCCCTGAAATTCGATCCCAATGGACTATACCTCTCATTCAGCTTTATTTTTCATTGTTGCTGTCCATTTGAAAACTTTTAATCATTGATGGACCTCTTAATGAAATTGTCGCGTGTTTTAAAAACTTAAATCTCTGGTGGACTATACCTCCATTCCCTAGATTTTAATAAAAACTTTGGTTTTAAAATTTAATCCTCTGGTGGACCGTACCTCCAATCACTAGATTTTGGAAAAATCACAAATTAAATACTTAATGTTTTGGTGGACTATACCTCCCTTTCTTGTAATTTATTACTCTGTTGTTATCTTCTATTATAGCTTGGTATTTCAAAATTGCAAGACAAAAGAGTATATAAATATTAAATTGTCAGAAAGCTGTATGTTCGTCTGGATGTTTTGTGAAAAATACCGATTGAAAAATAGTAAATATACATACGTCGTCCATTTGAGGTGTCATGCTATCAGTTTAAAATATCTAGATTAAATTGGCAATCTTGCTTGACACAAGTCAGGCAATTCCTTAAAATATCATTTGTTGAAATTCTTTTGGATTTCGCAGAAGTGGCGGAATTGGCAGACGCGCAGGCTTCAGGTGCCTGTGGTAGCAATATCGTGTGGGTTCAAGTCCCATCTTCTGCACGTATCCTCACAGACATTTTCGTCTGTGAGTTTTTTTATGCCTATTTAGATGCTAATTTTCTATAAAATATCAAAAATATCTCCAAGAAAAAAGGAAATAACGAAAACTTGCGTAATTTGTTTTATAGAAGTGTCGTTTGTTGCAAAAACGGAGGCTAAAATGGGCACAATTAGAGAAATGATTGAGGAGATGGAAAAGGAAACGTTGAGTCCTTATGCCACTCTCAGCCAGAATTCACGTGGACGAGAAAAAGATGAGCCACAATGTGATATCAGACCCTTATTCCAAAGGGACAGAGATAGAATTCTTCATAGCAAAGCGTTTCGACGCTTGAAAAACAAAACTCAAGTTTTTCTTACTCCTCAGGGAGATCACTACAGAACCAGATTATCTCACACATTAGAAGTTTCACAGAATGCCCGCACTATTGCAAAAGCATTGAGACTCAATGAAGATTTGGTTGAAGCTATTGCGTTAGGACACGATTTAGGTCACACTCCATTTGGCCATGCTGGTGAGGCACAGCTTAATGAATTGTGTTCTTCTGGGTTTTTGCACTCAGAGCAAAGTGTTCGTATAGTAGAAAAGCTTGAAAAGGGGGGTCAGGGACTTAACCTGACATGGGAAGTTCGTGATGGAATCCGTAATCATAAAACCAGCGGACATCCAGCCACACCAGAGGGGCAGATAGTGCGCCTTTCAGACAAAATTGCATATGTAAACAGCGATATTGATGATGCAATCAGAGCTCAGATTCTTACAGAAGATGATATTCCAATGGAAATTAGAAAGACCCTTGGCATGACTACAGCAGTTCGTTTGGATACTCTTATTCACGACGTTATTATAGAAAGTAAGGATAGCCCGGTGATTAAGATGTCTCCAGAAATTGAAGAGGCAATGTCGGATTTGCGAGCATTCCTCTTTGCAAATGTGTACAAAGATTCTGTGGCCAAAGTTGAAGAGGTAAAGGCAAAGCGAATGATTAAGGAGCTATATCTTTACTACACAGATCACTTTGAACAGCTTCCAGAGCGATATCGCCTGATGGAGCTGGATGGCGAGACTAAAGAACGAATCCTTTGCGACTACATTTCAGGCATGACAGATCAATATTGCATTACTAAATTTAATGAATTTTTCATGCCAAAAGCATGGGTAGTAGATGGATTTTAGTTAGGGAGAACAATGGCCTATTATTCAGATGAAATCATCGAGGAGGTCCGGACTAGAACGGACATTGTTGATGTAATTTCAAGGTACGTAAATTTACAAAAAAAGGGTAGCCAATATTTCGGCTTATGTCCCTTTCATAACGAAAAAACAGGCTCATTCTCTGTAAGTCCACAGAAGCAGATGTATTATTGCTTCGGATGTGGGGCCGGAGGCAATGTTTTCAGCTTTCTTATGGCATATGAAAACATGACTTTCAAAGAAGCGGTGGAAGAACTTGCTCCTAAATGCGGAGTTGAGCTTCCCCAGCGAGAGATGACTTATCAGGAAAAACAAAGAGCAGACAGACGAAGCCGTTTATTTGAAATTAATAAAGAGGCAGCTGCTTTTTATTACAAAATGCTACGTTCTGATGCTGGGAAACAAGCTTTGGAATATTTTACAAAGCGTGAGCTTTCTCCAGAGACTATGCACAAGTTCGGTTTAGGGTGTACAAACAAATACTCAGATTCCCTATACAAATATCTTAGGGAAAAGGGCTATGATGATAACATCCTAAAGGATTGTGGCCTTATCACTATAGATGAAAAGCGTGGTGGTCACGACAAGTTTTGGAACAGAGCAATGTTTCCTATCTTCGACGCAAATGGAAAAGTGGTTGCCTTTGGTGGTCGAGTGATGGGAGATGGAGAGCCTAAATATTTAAACTCTCCAGAAACAGAGATATTTAATAAATCCAAGACTTTATTTGGACTATATTTCGCAAGAAAAACAAGGCGTCAGCAGTTTATACTCTGCGAAGGCTATATGGACGTTATTGCTCTTCATCAGGCAGGATTTGATAATGCGGTGGCGTCACTTGGAACAGCATTAACAGAGGGGCATGCTGGTATGCTGAAGAGATATGTGAAGGATGTTTATCTTAGCTATGATTCCGATGGCGCTGGACAGAAAGCAGCTCTTAGAGCTATTCCGATTTTGAAAAATGCCGGGATATCATGTCGAATTATCGATATGAAGCCATATAAAGATCCAGATGAGTTCATAAAGAATCTTGGGGCTGAGGAGTACGAGAAGCGTATCCAAAATGCAGAGAATAGCTTTATGTATCAGGTAAGAATGCTTCAAGGTCGTTACGACATGACCGATCCGGAGAAAAAATCTGATTTCCAAAAGGAAGCTGCTAGAATGATTGTTACAGAATTTCCTACTCAGCTTGAGAGAGAAAACTATACAGAGTCTGTAGCAGCTAGATTTAATATTCCAAAGGATGCTCTTGCAAAATATATTCTAGAGCTTGGACAACAGGGAATCACAGCCAAACGAGAGCCGGGAGAACATGCTGAATTCCAAAAGAAACAGCAAAAGCCAAAGGATGATGGCATGAAAATGTCCCAAAGGCTTCTTTTGACCTGGCTTGTGGAGACGCCAGATATATATTCAAAAATATCGGCATATGTAAAGCCAACCGATTTTGAGGAAGGTGTTTACAAAACCGTTGCTACAGAAGTATTTACAGCTTTAGAAAATGGCCAATCAGTAGATACGGCTAAAATAGTAGATATATTTATGGAAGAGGAAGACAGAAAAACAGTTGCTGCACTCTTCAATACCACAGTAGGTGAACTTACTGACAATAGTGATCTTAGCAAGGCCTTAAAAGAGACGTTGCTTAGAATAAAGAAAAACTCCCTAGAACAAGCTCAGAAAAACGGAGCAGATTTAAAAAGTCTGGTGGAGGGAAAAAAGACGCTACAACGCCTTGAGCGTTTAGACATTACAATAGTTTAATGCTATTAACAGAAAGGAACAAAGATGGCAAAGAAGAAAGTTGATGAATTAATCGAAAACGGAGACTTGAACGCTGCTGCTGAAGCATTTTTGGCAGAGGCAGAGGAAGCGGATGATGCAGATGATACAGAAGTTGAAGATAAAGATGTGGACTTCGGTGATCTAGAAGAAATCTCCGCAGAAGATCTTGAGTTCAACGAGCATGACTTTGACAACATTGATGAGACAGAAGAGGATGATGATGTAGATGAATTCCTGGCATCAGTTGGTGCTAAGACATCTATTGATGACTCTGATGACGACGATGACGATGATATGGATTCGTTTGGTAGTGATGAGCTTGATTCAAAGGTTGCTGAGCTTATTAAAATTGCAAAGACTCAGAAGAACATCCTTGAAGATTATGAAATCTCAGAATTTTTAAAGGACTACAAAATAGATGCAAAGCAGATGGAACGCATCCTTACTCATCTGGACAAGAAGGGAATCGATGTAAACTTCTCATCAGGTCCTTCAGATGCACTTTTACTTGCAAGTGATGATGAAGATTTGGAAGATATCGATATGTCAGTGCCTGACTCAGTCAGCATTGAAGATCCTGTACGTATGTATCTTAAGGAAATCGGTAAGGTACCACTTCTTTCAGCAGAGGAAGAGGTTGAGCTTGCACAGCGTATGGAGGATGGAGACCAGGAAGCAAAGAATAAGCTTGCTGAGGCAAATCTTCGTCTTGTTGTTTCGATTGCAAAGCGTTATGTAGGTCGTGGAATGCTTTTCCTTGATCTTATTCAGGAAGGTAACCTTGGTCTTATGAAGGCTGTAGAAAAGTTCGATTACCACAAAGGTTATAAGTTCTCTACATATGCTACATGGTGGATTCGTCAGGCTATAACACGTGCTATCGCAGATCAGGCTAGAACAATCCGTATTCCAGTACATATGGTTGAAACTATCAACAAACTTATCAGAGTTTCAAGACAGTTACTTCAGGAGTATGGCCGCGAACCGACTCCAGAAGAGATTGCAGCAGCAATGGGTATCACAGTAGATCGTGTACACGAGATTTTAAAGATTTCTCAGGAGCCAGTATCGCTTGAGACACCTATCGGTGAGGAGGAAGATAGCCACCTTGGTGATTTCCTTCCAGATGAGAATGTTCCTGTACCAGCAGAAGCTGCCACATTTACTCTTTTAAAGGAACAGCTTCATGAAGTGTTAGATACTCTTACTGAGCGTGAGCAGCGTGTACTTATTCTTAGATTTGGTCTTGAGGATGGAAAAGCACGTACACTTGAAGAGGTAGGTAAAGAGTTTAACGTTACTCGTGAGCGTATCCGTCAGATTGAGGCTAAGGCACTTAGAAAGCTTCGTCATCCTAGCCGAAGCAGAAAGTTGAAGGATTACTTGGATCAGTAAATCTATTAGACTGGCTTTATAGTCACAACCTAAGAGATTATTGCTGATACAAAGTTTTTACACACAATAATGATAAAATTGTCTCCAAGATTACAAATTGTTTATGATATGATTCCTGTTTGCCAAACAGTAGCAGACGTGGGATGTGATCATGGGTATCTGAGCATTGCTTTGTTGGAAAATCAACGTGCTAATTATGTGATTGCCATGGATGTCAACAAAGGACCATTAAACAAAGCAAAGGAAAATGTTACAGCAGCAGGATTCTTGGAATCCTGTGAGCTTAGACTTTCCGATGGATTGAGCAAACTTAAATCTCATGAAGCAGATGTGATTTGCATCTGCGGAATGGGCGGTGCTTTGATTGAAAGAATCATAAAAAACGGCTTAGAGGTTGCAAAATCCGCCAGTTGTTTGATTATAGAGCCTCAGTCAGAGTACTTTGAGCTACGCAAAAGTTTGATGAGCCTAGGTTTTGTCATTGATGATGAAGATTTGACAACAGAGGAAAATAAAATATATCCAATTATCAAGATACATTTCGAAGCTGATTTAAAAAAGCGCTTAAAATATACAGATGCTCAGCTTACATATGGTCCAAAAGTCATAGAAAAACAGCCACAGCTATTACAAAAGCTGTTGGATAAAAACCAAAGTGAATATAGCAATATTTTAGATAAGCTGAAAAAAGGGGAAGCTCCTAAAAAGCCTGCCACAATTGCACGCTGCCAGGAGCTTGAAAAACAGCTTGATATAATTCATCAACTCAAGAATTCACTGTAGGAGGAGAGGATGCTATGGCAAAGGTAATCATTGGTGGTAACGAAGAAAGCTATGAAGATGGAACACGTTTAGTTGAAATCGCTGCTAAGCACCAGCCAGACTACAAGGATGATATTGTCCTTGCTAAGTACAAAGGAAGTCTTACTGAGCTAAATAAGGCTATTACTGGTGTTGCTAATGTTGAGTTTTTAACTACAGCAGACAAGGATGGTCGTAGAGCATATAGGCGAAGTGTTGTTTTCCTTCTTCAGAGAGCTTTGATGGATGTGTATCCACTTCCTGCAAATCCATACCTTAGAGTAGAACATTCCCTTGGACAGGGAGATTTTTGTACTCTTGAGGGTGTTGGGGATATCACCGATGATGACTTGGGAGAACTTAAGAAAATAATGCTTAATCTTGTGGAAAAGGATATTCCTCTTAAGAAATATTCAATAAAAACCACTCAGGCTAAAGAAATGTTCCACAGCTTCAATATGAAGGATAAGGAACAGCTTCTTAAGTATCGTACCAGCTCAAATATTAATGTTTATGATTTGGATGGTTGCATTGACTATTTTTATGGTTATATGGTTCCATCTACAAAATATCTTAAGTATTTTGACTTAATTAAATTTGAGCATGGTTTTATGCTTATGTATCCAGATGGAAGTTTGCCTGGTATAAATACCAGAGAGGTTGCAAAGTTCAAAAAGCCAATAAAGCTTTTTAATGTTCAGCAACAGGCTTCAGAATTCGGAAGAACTATGGGCGTTCCTACAGTAGGAGCATTAAATGAAGCTATAGCGAATGGTAGAATTAGAGATATTGTTCTTTCTCAAGAAGCTATTATGGAACGTAATATTGGCGAATTAGCTCGTTCTATAGCGGCAAATAAGGACATTAAATTCGTAATGATGGCTGGTCCATCATCATCAGGAAAGACTACCTTCTCTCACAAGCTTTCAGCTCAGCTTAGAGCGTTGGGGTGTGTACCGCATCCTTTACCACTTGATGATTTCTATTTAAATAGGGATCAGATGCCAATTGATGAATATGGCGAAATCGACTTTGAGTCTATTGAAGGTCTGGATATTCCATACTTTAACGAATGCATGATCAAGCTACTAAAAGGTGAAAAGGTTCTTTTGCCAAACTTTAATTTCAAGGTTGGTAAAAGGGAATACAATGATCACTACATGCAGCTTGGGAAAAATGATATTCTTGTTATTGAAGGTATTCATGGTTTAAATGATAGAATGAGTTCTTCTTTACCTTCAGAATCAAAGTATAAAATATATTTATCCGCTCTTACACAGCTTTCTATTGATGAACACAATCCTCTTTCTACAGCAGATGGAAGATTGATTCGTAGAATTGTCAGAGATGCCAGAACAAGAGCTACTTCGGCTGCCGAAACCATAGCAATGTGGGATTCAGTTCGAAGAGGAGAGGAAAAAAATATTTTCCCATTCCAAGAACAGGCTGATTATATATTTAATACTGCTTTAATTTATGAGATGGCTGTGTTAAAATTGTATGTCGATCCAATGCTATATGCAATTGAACCAGATCATCCAATGTATGCAGAAGCTAAACGTCTGATAAAGCTTTTGGATTATTTCCTTCCAATGGCTCCAGAGGTTATTCCAAACAATTCCTTAATTAGAGAATTTATTGGAGGAAGCTGTATATTGTGATTAAATCACATTTTAATTTAGTTAAATAAGGTCCGATGAGTAGTCGCTGCCTGGGTGTAATGCCCAGGGAGAGGAAAGTCCGGGCTTCACAGGGCGAGGATGCCGGCTAACGGCCGGTGGAGGTAACTCCAAGGATAGTGCAACAGAAATATACCGCCTGATTTTTCAGGTAAGGGTGGAAAGGCGGTGTAAGAGACCACCGTGCTGCTGGTAACAGCGGTAGCCATGTAAACCCCATCCGAAGCAAGTTCTAAAAAGCGCGTACGCGGCCCGCCAGCGCTAGGTTGAACGCTTGAGGCCATTGGCAACAGTGGCCCTAGATAGATGACTACTTTAAATGACATAACCCGGCTCACAGTCGGGCCTTTTTTATGTAAGGGTATAGGTTTTTGTGGGCTTTTTCCTTAAGCAGCCCACAAGAAGTCATATGATCCCATTCCTTGCATGGTAATTTATGATGAGCTAAATAGACGTATGGGTATAAACTGTCAGACTATATTGTAATTATTTACTAAATGGCAACGCAAAATATCAACAACCGTGGGTATTATTAACAAATGTGAAATTTTTGTGATTTTTTAGCAGGAAAATACGGAAAAACGTGATATAATATAACTAATTTACGGGAGAAAATGAAGTTATGGGGGTACGTGTTGTTTAGCAGTTAGAAGGATGGTGAAAAATGGAATATCAAGTAGGTGATTATTTAGTTCATGAGGGAAGTGGTGTTTGTCAAATCGAGGATATCGATGACATGGAGCTTATGGGCAAAGGTTCTAGAAAGACCTACTACTGCATGTCTCCAGTATTCAAAGCAGGTGCTAAAGTATTTACTCCAATTACTGGTTCTACAGTTAAGTTACGTCCGGTAGCAGATGAAGCAAGATTTGAGCAGATTTTAAACAATATCGATGAAGTATCATGTATTGTTGAGCCAAATGACAGAATGCTCCAGGAAAAATTTAAAGAAGTTATGAGTGAGTTTACACCAGAAGCTCTTGCCAGAGTCGTAAAGACAGTTTTGATTAGAAAGTGGCAGCGTATAGAGTCTGGTAAAAAGGTTATGGCTTTAGATGAGAAAATCTTAAGTGTTGCAGGAAGAAAGCTATACGAAGAGATGGCATTCGCTATGGGCAAGGATATACCATCAGTTCAGCATATGTTCGAGGATGCCGTTAAGGATCACTCTTCAAATACTATATTAGTAGGTGCATAATTAATGGTTTCTTACGCAGAATTATCAGCTAAAATAAAAAATAATAATGGTCTTGTTACAGTACTTAAGGTGCTGGACAAGGCCATTACTTATATTACGGTTCTATTGTATTTAGGGCTTCTTGTATATGGATTATTACAAATCAGTGTACAAGGGGCTACTTTGCTTTATCGCAGTCTTGTAATTCCAGGTGTTTCATTTGTCGTGGTCAGCCTATTCAGAAAGGTTGCAAGTGCACCTAGACCATACGAGGTTTATGGCTTCACGCCAGCGCTTAATAAAGATACAAAGGGAAAAAGCTTTCCAAGTCGCCATGTGTTTTCTATTTTTATAGTTGCAATGGCATACTTCCAGGTTAGCGCTGTTCTAGGATGTATTTTGATAATCATGGGCCTTGCGTTGGCGGTTATCAGAGTAGTAGGTGGTGTTCATTTTATTAAAGACGTTATAGCAGGGGCACTAATTGCAATTATTATTGGAATTATATGTTTTTGGCTTTTTTGTAGCGTTTTTGGCCTCATTATGCTACCATTTTAGATATAATATTCAAAACAATTCGGGAGTTATTTATGAAAAAGAATGCAAAAAGAGCCTTGGCTGTGCTATTTAGCATTCTTGGCACAGTTTTAGGATTATACATTGGTGGTTATGTTCTGTTTGTTCGTCCAGTGTACTGGCTGATTACGGGTTTTACAGGCGGTACGCTATCAGCAGGAATGATACTTATCAATGTCTTTAAAATATTTGTCGCATCCACAGTAGGCGGGGCAATTTGGTGTGTTTGCGATATAATTGCAGGTTTTTTTAGGGATTTACCAGAGGAGGATTTTTAGTTAACAATTTATTTTCTTATTTGAGTTATGGAAATAAATTTAAATAAATAATTTTAATGTATTGGGAGGTAAGATGTAATGACAGGAAACGTAATTGTGGGACAATCAGGCGGACCGACCGCCGCAATCAACTCTTCTTTGGCAGGAGTATTTAGGACAGCAAAAGATCGTGGAGCAGGAAAAGTTTATGGAATGCTTCACGGAATTAAGGGACTTATGGAAGAGCAATACATTGATCTTTCCGATTATATTAAGAATGATTTGGATGTTGAGCTTTTAAAACGTACACCAGCTGCCTATCTTGGCTCATGTCGTTTCAAGCTTCCTGAAATCCACGAGGATATGGAAACTTACGAGAAAATCTTTGCAATTCTCAACAAGCTCAATATTGAAGCTTTGATTTACATTGGTGGTAATGATTCTATGGATACCATCAAAAAGCTTTCTGATTATGCAATTCTGACTGGTTCTCAAATCAGATTTATTGGATGTCCAAAGACTATCGATAATGATTTGGCTCTTACTGATCATACACCAGGCTATGGCAGTGCAGCTAAGTATATTGGTACATCAGTAAAAGAAATAATCCGAGATAGCTACTGCCTTGAATATAGCAAAGGTCTTGTTACTATCGTGGAGGTTATGGGACGAAACGCTGGTTGGCTCACAGGTGCATCTATTCTTGCAAAAGGTGAAGATTGCGAGGGTCCTGATTTAATTTATTTGCCAGAGGTTCCATTTGATCTTGAAAAGTTCAAGGAGAGAGTCGTTAAGCTACTAAAGACACAGCCATCTGTTGTTGTATGTGTTTCAGAAGGAATTCATACAAAAGATGGAAAATACGTATGTGAGCTTGGTAATAGTGTTGAGTTTGTGGATGCATTCAATCACAAACAGCTTACTGGAACAGCAGCTTATCTATGCAACTACATTAGAGCAGAGGTCGGCTGCAAGACCAGAGCAATAGAGCTTTCTACACTTCAGCGTGCTGGTTCGCATTTGGCATCTCGTATTGATATTCTTGAGGCATATCAGGTGGGAGGTGCCGCTGTACTTGCTGCAGATGAAGGCGATACAGGAAAGATGGTTACACTTACTCGTCACTCAGATGATCCTTATCAGTGTGGAACAGAGGTAAAGGATGTTCACAAGATTGCAAATGACGAAAAGCTTGTACCTCGTAATTGGATTACACATGATGGCACATATGTTACAGAGGCATTTATCACATACGCTAAGCCACTCATTCAGGGTGATGTATCACCGATTATGGTAGATGGTATTCCTAGACACATTTACAGACCATTAAAGAAGATGTTTAATAAAGAAGAACAATAATTAATTGTTTTTTGGAGGGGAGCAAATGCAGGTATTTCACGGAACAATTCTTACATGTGATGCGGATAATTCTATAGCTAATTATTTAGTTGAAAGAGAAGGCAGAATCGCTTATATTGGCAAGACACTTCCAACTCAGTATGAGGTTGTGCCACCAATAGAATTAGGCAACAATGTTTTGGTTCCAGCTTTCGCTGATACACATATGCATTATTCTGGTTTTTCAGTTTTACATAGGATGTTTCCTATAAATGATACAGATTCAAATGCAAAAATTCTTGAGCAGCTTAGTGAATATGCAGCAAGCACCAGAGAAAACATCGTAGTGGGATTTGGCGCTACTGAATATGCTGTTTCGGAAGGGCATTTAATACTAAAAGAGCAGATGGATTCGGCATGCCCTAACAAGCCTGCTTTCATAATCAAACATGATGCCCACTCTGGTGTGGCAAATACTTTGTTCCTTGATGCTATCAAGTCAAAGGTTTCAAATCTTCGTGGCTACGATTATGATTCAGGAGAGCTGAGGCAAGAGGCCTACATGGCAGCCTGCGAATTTATTACTCACGGTATGTCTACCAAGAAGGTTATCGATGCTATGGTTGCTACTTCAGATTTTCTTGCAAGCAAGGGCATAGGTCTTATATGCTCTGCTAGTGGACTTGGATTTATTCGTGATTACGATTTTGATATGGAACGTTCTGTCGCAAAGGGACTTGATAATGGTATGCAGGTAAAAGTAGCGTATCAGTGTTCTAATGTGGATAAGATTTCAAAGTCGGATATGACTAGAGTAGTATTTGGCAATCTGGATGGTACATTCTCTAATATGGATGCATCTTTAAATGAAGAGTATGTTACAGCCAACAATAAGGGTGTTTCATTCTATACAGATGCAGAGGTTCAGAAATTCTGTATCAACGCAAATAGAGCGGGATATCAGATTGCTTTGCATGCTGTTGGTGATGCAGCTTTTGAGCAGGCAGTAAATGCAATTTCAATGGCATTGGAGGATTATCCTAGATATGATCATCGTCATATTATTATTCATGGATGCCTTCCTGCAGAAAAAGCCTTGAAGATATGTCAGAAGTATCACATAATGATATCTGTTCAGCCATCGCTTTTATCTAATATTGATGGTATAGATGAATTCTTTACAAATATGCTTTCAGAGGAAAGAGTAAAGAATATCAATCCGTTAAGGAAACTTAATGACATGGGTATTGTTGTTTGCTTTAACTCGGATGCGCCTGCTTCTGATCCTGATCCAATAAAATGGATACATGATGCTTGCAACAACAAAAATCCAGAGCAGTCAGTATCTGTTTATGAGGCTCTTCGCATGGCTACATATAATGGTGCATATTCTTGTTTCGATGAAAAGGAGCGAGGTACTCTTGAAATGGGAAAGAGCTGCGATCTGGCAGTGCTTGACAAGAACCCATACGATATCCCTGTTACTGAGCTCAATACCATAAATGTTGCTGAGCTTTATCTAAAAGGAAAACCATATAAACGTTCTCGCACAGGCTCAATGGCCACAATGCTACGAGGAATGTTTCCACAATAAAAATACTTTAGCACCCCGAAAGGGGTGCTTTGTAAGTTTAGGAGAAATACATGTCACTTTCGCTTATAATAGGTAGTTCTGGAAGTGGGAAATCTACCAGTATCTATAACAGAATAATCAAAGAGTCTATGGCAAATAAGGACAAAAACTTTTTGGTGATTGTTCCAGAACAGTACACCATGTCTACCCAAAGGCTTTTGGTTTCTATGCATCCCAATAAATGTATTATGAATATTGATGTGCTTTCCTTCAACAGATTGGCATATCGTGTCTTTGAAGAGCTTGGAGCAGCTGTTCATGCAGTACTTGACGATACAGGTAAATCACTTGTTATCAGAAAGCTGGTGGAAAATCATCTTGATGAAATGGGAGCTCTAAAAGGGAATATAAGAAGAATAAATTATATTACTCAGGTGAAATCTCTTATTTCGGAAATGACCCAGTATAATATCACACCAGAGCGTTTGCAGGATATGATAGATACTCCGACAATGTCCAGAAGCTTTAGAGAACGAGCTTCGGATTTACTTGTTTTGTACAAAGCGTTTCTAGAATTTATTGAGGGAAAATATGTTACTACTGAATCTATTCTTTCTACATTGAATTCTATGCTGGATGATTCAAATACAGTACTTGGATCAACAGTAGTTCTGGACGGATTTACAGGTTTTACACCCATTCAATATCAGTTGGTTGAACACATGCTTAAAATATGTGATGAGGTGGCTGTCACCATTACAGCTGATAAAAATACCCCTATTTTTCAAGCGCAGTCCGAGGATGAGCTTTTTGCAATGTCTTCAGAGTTTGCTATCAAAATGGAGCAGCTTGCAAAACGTGTAAAGGTTCAGATTAATAAACCAAATTTCATTGATAGTCAAAATGGATGGTTATATTCAAATAATACATTGTCCTTTTTAGAGGAGAATATTTTTAGAGACGAGAAAAAATCCTACGTAGGCGATGATGCTAATGAATCTATAGAGATGGTAAGCCTCAGAAGTCCACGAGAGGAATTGAAATATATAGCAATAAACATTAATAAGCTTGTAAGAAATGGAATGCACTATAAGGATATAGCGGTGGTTGCACCAAATCTGGAGCAGTATAGATATTTACTTTCAAATATTTGGAGAGATTATAGCATTCCATACTTTATTGATGCTAAGACGGAAATTCTGTTTCATCCTATGTCGGAGGCTATAGATTCAATCTTTGACATTTGGAATAGAAATTTCAGACGAGAGGATATTATTCGATTTTTAAAGACCGGATTGACGGATCTATCTACAGAAGAAATTGATTTTCTTGAAAATTATTTGATTGCTACAGGCATACGAGGCTCAAATAAATACTTTCATCCTTTTGCAATAAGGGCTAATTCTTTTTCAAAGGATGAAGATATGATTCGTATAAACGATATTCGAAGCCGATTCATAAAGCCATTTGAAGATTTTGATAGGGTTATTGGAAAGACAGCTACAGTGCGCCAAATTGCAACAGCCCTTTATCAGCTGATTACCACTTTTGATTTTGAAAATAAAATAAATAAAAGAGGGCAGCTTTACGAAGAAAATGATAATCCAATAAAAGCCAAGGAATATAGTCAAATCTACCCTGTTATCATGGATATTTTGGATAAGATGGTTTCTATCCTTGACGAGGAAATAATGGATTTAGAGGAATTTCATGATATATACAAGGCGGGATTATCTGCTGCAGCAATCGGTGTTATTCCCCCTGCAAACGACAGTGTAATTGTAGGTGATATCGAAAGAACACGTTTGGCAAATATCAAGGTACTGTTTTGTATTGGTGCATCTGATGATGCTATTCCTATGAAAGTGGAAAATGGCGGTATTTTATCCCAGCTAGAACGAGAGCAGCTTTTAAATGCTGGCTTTGAGCTCGCACCATCAGATAGACAAAGGGCTTTCAGACAGAAGTTTTATCTTTACCTAATGCTTACTAAGCCAAATCAAAAGTTATATCTTACAATGCCTCGCGTGGATGGGGAAGGAAAGGGTGTCAATCCATCCTATCTTACAGGAGTTATAAGCGAACTTTTTCCAACCATATCTATAAAGGAGTTGGAAGAATTTGACGAGCAAGATAGACTTTTGTCGAAGAAAAGTGCTGTGGATTTTCTGATTGGACTCTTGGGGCAGGCGTTATTCCTTGGAATTAATCATCTTACAGAACAGGAGTTGTCCCTTTTGAACAGCCTGCTTGCCTGGGCAAAATCAGACGAAGCTATTGATCTTGATCAAATTTTACAAGCTGCATTTTATGAACATAAAAAAGAATCTGTTTCAAAGGATATTATGCTTGCTGTTAATGAGGCATTCCATTCGGATGAAACTGTTTCGGGCTCAGTGTCACGATTTGAGCTTTACAATGAGTGCGCCTATAAATATTTCCTTAGATATATTTTAAAGCTTCAGGAACGAGAAGAATTTGAATTATCAAATATCGATCTTGGTAATTTCTGTCATGAAGCTTTACAGAGATATTCGGATGCTCTAAAAAATGATGAAAAATCATGGAAGACTGTCACTAAGCTGGAACAGGATTCTTATATTACCACTGCTATCGGTCAAACTTTCGATGCAATGCCAAAAGTACAGACGCTGGAAGATAGCACACAGAAATATATCATAAACACTATGAAGAAAACTCTTCGTTATACCATTGATGTTATTACAACACAGGTTAGACGAGGAGAATTTGAGCCTGCTTTTTTTGAAGAGAATATTCAGTCTGTTATTAAGGATGCAGAAACTGACGAAGTTGTTGCAAACTTCAAGGGAAAGGTAGACAGAATAGATCTGACAGATTCATCAGATAAGGCTGTTAGAATTATCGACTACAAATCCAGTGGTCGACAGCTAAGTCTTGCAGAGTGTTATTATGGCATTTCTATGCAGCTGCCAATTTACATGGGAGTTGTAATAGACAAGTTAAAGGATAAATATCCTAGTGCCACTCTACATCCGGCTGCAATGCTTTATTACAAAATGACAAATGAATTTATTAAAAATGATGGCCTCACAGCATCTGATTTGCGGGAAAAACGACTTCAGACTAATAAGATGTCAGGATTGCTTTCTTCAGATGAAAGTGATTTGCGTGCCAATGATTTTACTGTTGGATTAGATGCTGACCAAACTTTGAAATCTTCAATTGTTCCTTATGAGGTAACTTCTAAGGGGGCTCTTTCGGCTAAGACAAATGCAGTTGGAAGAGAAGATATTAAGACGGTAATCGACTACAGTATGCAAATAGCAGCGGACACCGCAAAGAAAATATTAGCAGGTGAATTTGATTGTGAACCTGTGAAGTTGAAAAACAAAATAGATGCTTGTCAATATTGTGGATATAAGAGCATCTGCCATTTTAATGAGGATGTAGAAGGATTTAAAAAGAAGGATTTAGAGGACCTTGGAAGCTCAAAAAATGATGAGATAATTGAGCTAATGAAACATTCATTGAATCCGGAA
Organism: uncultured Pseudobutyrivibrio sp.; assembly: GCA_946403965.1. Classification (GTDB taxonomy): domain Bacteria; phylum Bacillota; class Clostridia; order Lachnospirales; family Lachnospiraceae; genus Pseudobutyrivibrio. The sequence continues at coordinate 51,733 of CAMJBT010000004.1, forward strand.
GAAACAACGACGGAAGGAGAAAAGCGCTAGTGGGGCTAACTGAAGAACAGGAATTAGTTCGTGATACCAGAGGAAAAAATATGCTTGTTAGTGCTGCTGCTGGTAGTGGAAAAACTTTTGTTTTAGTTGAACGAATTATTTCTGAAATACTTGATGAAAAAAATGGAATAAACGTGGATGAAATTTTGGTGGTTACCTTCACAAAGGCTGCTGCTGCAGAAATGAAGGATAGAATTCGTCAGGCAATTGATAAGGCTGTTTTGAAAAATGGTGCTGATGCCAGAATTCGTTCACAGGCCACTCTTATTCATAGTGCCCATATTCGAACTATTGATAGCTTTTGTAGCTGGGTTGTAAAAAATTATTTCTATGCAATAGATGCAGATCCATCATTTCGAATTGCAACTACAGGAGAAATGAAGCTTTTGGAAGATGAAGTATTCAAGAATCTTCTATCAGAACGTCTTGAGGCAGATGATGAATATTTCAATCTTCTGGCAGATGCTTATATTGATAGAAATAGAACTGGAGCTTTGAAGGATATGGTAATGAGCCTTTATGAAAAAGCTTCCAGCTTCCCATGGGCAGAAGAGTGGTTTGATAATTCACTTCGCATATACGATATTAGCTCTATAGAGGAGCTAGAGGACTCGGATTTTATTAGATTAATAAAACAGCGTACTGATGATATTTTAAAGGGCTATCCAAAGAAAATCGAAGAGATAATGTCACTTTACGATGATGTCAATTGTCCATGCTACGCAAAAGTATTTGCACCTGAAATGGCTCAGATTGTTGGGGTGCTTGAGGCTAATACCTACAAAGATAAATTTTTTGCCATAAGCAATAGCAATTTTGTCACATATCCTCGTAACAAGACAAATTTAAGTGCTGATGATGCAAAACGAGCCAAAGATCTTCGCGACGAGTATAAAGATGCAGTTAATAGTCTTAGGGCGGATTTTTATTCAGAGTCCCCAGAGGATTTGCTAGAGACCATTTTATTTGTAAAAAAACAGGCAGTTGCCCTTATCGATTTTGCTAAAGAGTATACTATTAGACTTTCAACAGAAAAGTCAAAAAAGAATATTTATACCTTTAATGATATTGAGCATATGGCTCTTGAAATTCTTAGAAACAAGGATTCAAAAGAGCATGAACCAACAGCTGTTGCGCAGGAACTGGCAAATCATTTCAAGGAAATTATGGTGGATGAGTACCAGGATTCAAATGAGTTGCAGGAGCAGATTTTGACTGCCATTTGTTCGGGTAATAATTATTTTACAGTTGGTGATGTTAAACAGTCGATTTACGCCTTTAGACAGGCGAGTCCACAGCTGTTCATAGACAAGCTGAATACTTATCCGGAAAATAATAGTAACAATAATGCTTCGTCTATACGAATTGATCTTGATAAGAATTTCCGAAGTCGCGGTGAGGTCCTAAATTTTTGTAATGAGGTTTTTAAACCGTTGATGCAGCCTGATATGGGCGGCGTTGAATATGATGAGAGAGCTACTTTAAAGGTGGGAGATGACAAGTTTAAAGGGGCTACAGAAGATTATCAGTCTGAGGTTATTATAGCGACGCAAAATAAAGATGATATGAAGGAGCTGGACATTGACAATAAGGATACCTTAGAGGCTCTTGTGGTGGCAAAACGCATTAAAGAATTAATGGCGGCAAACTTTATGGTAAGCTACAAGGATGAGGAAGGTAGACAGCTTCGTCCAATGAAGTATTCTGATGTTGTTATTTTGATGTCAGCGGTTTCAAATCACGCAAGTCATTATATAAAGGCTCTTACAGAAAGCGGCATCCCAGCATATGTTGCAGAGGAAAAAGGTTTTTTTGAAAGAGAAGAAATCGAAACCGTCCTGTCGATGCTTATGGTGATAGACAATCCATTCAACGACATTCCTCTTGCAGCGGTATTGCATTCAGCTATGTTTGGATTTTCTTCAAACCGTCTTGCACAGATAAAGGCGAAAGCAGATGCACCTTCTCTTTATCAAAGCATGCTTGATTACAAAGATAAACATGAAGCTAAAGATATTAATATGTTTTTGGACACATTAAATCTTTTTAGAGACAAGGCAATTGATACACCAATTCATCAGCTTATAGAAGAAGTGTTGGAATATACAGGATACGGTGTATATGTCAGCGCTCTTCCAACAGGAGGGATGGGAGCTGCTAATCTAAATAAGCTAGTGGATGAAGCTGTTAGCTTTGAAAGCACAAGCTTCAAGGGATTATCCAGATTTGTTTCATATATCGATAGTCTTAAGACCTATGACGAAGATTTGGGTATAGCAAAGACTGTTGGTGAAAACGATAATGCAGTCAGAATTATGACTATTCACAAAAGTAAAGGCTTGGAGTTTCCAATTGTTTTTGTATGTGGTTGCGGCTCTGGAACTCAGGCCAATACAGACAACTATTGCTATGATGATGAATATGGCCTTAGCCTAAACTACAAAAATCCTATTACTAAAATAGAGACTGATGCAGCATTTCATAAGTTGTTTAAAATGAGACTTGCAGCAAAGGAAAAAGGCGAGCTTTTTAGAAAGTATTATGTTGCCCTTACCAGACCGGTGGATAAGCTTATTATCACAGCAGCTATAAAACCTACAACCAAGATGTCTGTGCCTGATATTATAGAGGGCTATAAAGGAGCAGATACAATATTAAATTATCGTACAAAGGAAAAAGCTAGCACCATTATTGAACTTATTATACGTGCTATGAGAACCTCAGGGTCGAAAGTACCAATTCGCATTGCGGATTGTGGTGAGCTTTTTGTAGATGAGGTTAAGAAGGAAATCCTTAAGAAAGATACTATAGAAAAAATTAATATCATGGTTGAAGAAGCTATTGATGAAGAGGATAATCCTGTCCTTAAAAGCTTATCATTTAAATATGTTAATCATGAAGATAGTAAGTATAAAAGCAAATATTCCGTTTCGGAGATTAAACATCAGGCCATGGAAGAGGCTTTTAAATTTAGCGAGGATGCAGCACCTGCTTTTGTGGTTCATGAAAAAGAAGCTTATATACCATCCTTTATGAGACAGACTATTTTAGAGGATGAAAAGAAACAGAATACAGTTCCGGCAGGTGCTCTGTATGGAACAGCAATGCACCGCTTTATGGAGTGCTTTGATTTTACTGTAGATGATATAGAGGGTTCTTTTGAAGAGCAGCTTTTGGAAATGAAAAAGCTTCATATGCTTTCAGAAGAAGAACAGGAAAGAATCAGTACTTCAAAGCTTAAAAAATTCTTTAAAGATGCAACAGCAGGGCGTATGGCAGCTGCTGCCAAAAAAGGAAAGCTATACAAGGAAAAGCCTTTTGTATTTGGAAGTGATGGAGGTAATCTTTTCAATGATGATAGTGCTTCTGATGAATTGATTCTTGTGCAGGGAATTATTGATGTTTTTTTTGAAGAGGAAGATGGTATAGTTCTTTTGGATTATAAAACAGATAGAGTAGACTGCGATAATGATTTAGTGCTAAGATATGAGAAGCAATTACAGCTTTATAAATCTGCAATCGAAAAAGCATATAATGTTCCGGTGAAGGAAACATTAATCTATTCCTTTGCATTTGATAAAACAATAGGAGTGTAAAATATGTACGATAAAAAAATAGTGGAAGTATTTCTTAAAAAACAGCTACAGCTTTTCCCAGAGGTTGTAGCAGAAGATGAACAGGAGGCAGTAGAATTTTTAGAGGATGTCTGTGCTACTGTTTGCAAAAACAAAAAAGAAGTAATTGAGTATCTTGAGGATGCAATGGATATCACAGGTATGTCAGAGGAGGAGATTTTATCTTCTGAAGAGGTATTTGAAATTGGCGATGGAAGATATCTTATTGTAGAGGGGTAATTATGAGTATTAGAAAAAGATTACTGATTATCGTATTTACGATATGCCTCGCAGCCAATTTTCAGGCCTGTACATTTAATGATAAGGTTGTATACTTCGAAGCATCAAGCGGCAGAAATACAGTTTTTAAAATTGGTGATATGAAATGCCCAAAGAAAGAAGCAAAAGTATATCTTCTCAATGAAAAAAACATTTATGGCTCAGTTGATGGAGTGAACTTGTGGACAGATGATTTTGATACATCCACAATGGAGGGCTCTATCAAGGATCTGGCAATGGAGCATTTAGCAAAGGTGTACGTTTTAAATCTCTATGCAAAAGAGCATGAAATTACGCTGACTGAGGATGAAGAAAAGATATGTAAAGACGCTGCAAGCGAATATTATTCATCTTTAAATTCCGCTGAGCGTTCTTTTACAGGTGCTGGCAAAAAAGACCTTACTGAAATGTACAAACGATATGCTATAGCCTCAAAGGTTTATAAAGAGCTTATGGATTCAGTAGATGAAGAGGTATCAGAGGATGAAGCTCGTGTTATGGAGGCATTTGTTTTATATGTTTCCGACGAGAAAAAGGCAGAAGAAATTCAAGGTATGATTGATTATGGTTACACCTTTGAAAGACTTGCAGCCACCTATACAGAGAAAGATACATATCAGGTCACTTTTGCAAGAGGAGAATATGATTCTTCAATTGACGATGTGGTTTTCAATCTGGATACTGATGAGGTTTCGAAAGCTATTCCTGCAGATGGTGGTTACTATTTCTTCCAGTGTTTGGATAAATACAACGAGGAATTATCAGAGGAAAATAAAGCGGTTATTATTGAGAATAGACGTAAGCAGGTTTTGAATGATATTGTTACTGATTTGGAGGAAAGATATTTCTCTGATATGAATACAAAACTTTGGAATCAGCTTACATTTCCAGAAGATATTTCTGAGCTTAATTCAGCTTCATTTTTTAAAACTTTAAATGATCATTTCTAGAAAAATTTTTTGATTTTTAATATAGATTTTTTTTAGAAAAAAGATGTAAATATTAGTTGTTTCTTATCCCCCTCATTTGAGGGGGTTTTTTGAATATACACATATCATGCATAAGTGTAAAAAGATTAACTTAATGTCAATGTGTAGTAAAAAGGATTTATAATTATCTTTTTATTGTAGATTTGGTAGAAAATTGCAACAATAGACTAGAAATTACAGCAAAGAATGACTATAATAATTTTTAAATAAAAAAACAAATAATTTTATTGCTCAAATAGGAGGGTGAAAAAATGGTTACTAATGCAAAGGTTACAGTTGAGGACGTAAAGAAATCAGCTGCATCTGCAGCAACAACTGTAAAAGCAAAAGCAGCTAGTGCATCAGAGGCTACAAAGAAAGCCGTAGAAGAAGTTAAGAAGGAAGCGACAGCTGCAAAGAAAACAGCAACAAAGAAAGCAACAGCTGCAAAGAAGACTGCTACAAAGACAGTTAAGAAGACAGCAGCTAAAGCTAAGAAGGAAGTATCTACTTCAGCAGTAGTTCAGTATCAGGGAATGGAATTCTCTGAGACAGATTGCTTAAAGAAGGCACAGGCTGCTTTCAAAAAGGAGTATAAGGGCAAGACTCTTGAGGAACTTAATATTTATATTAAGCCAGAAGAGCGTAAGATTTATTATGTAGCTAACAAGGATTGTGTTGGTTCAGTAGATCTTTAATAGTATTTGTTTTTTGAAATTATAATGTTGTAGCGCAGAGCTATATCGTATATACGATATAGCTCTTTTTTTACTCTTTTTATTTGGTTCATTTTATATTTTTCTTCATATGTTATCTTAATGATAAAATATGTCATTCGAATAACATATAAATTGTCTACAAAATAAGCAATAGTGATTAAAAGTGCGCGCAAACAATCAAATTTTATACAATTGATGTGGTAATACTGCACAAAAACAGCTTGTGAAAATTGCATCCTATTCACAAAACTGTGATTTTGAGCCTAAAAATGTATGTCAACCGATTGACACATATATATGCCAATGCTATTATCTTCACATAAACAACACACAACCTATGAAGGAGGGTTAATTGTAATGAAGAAGAAGTTATTGTCACTTGCAATGGTAGCTGCTATGTCAGCTTCACTTGTAGCATGCGGCGGCTCAGATGGAAAATCTGGCGCAAACGGTTCAGGGGTTTCAATCACAATCCTTAACTCAAAGACAGAGATTCAGACACAGTTTGAAGAGATGGCTGAAGAGTATGAGGAAGCTACTGGAGTTCACGTTGAGGTATACAACGCAGACACAGACACAACTGTAGCATCTCAGGTTGCTACAAAGTACGCATCAAATGATCCATACACAATTTCAATGGTTGATGCAAAAGATATTTATTCACTTGCTGATGACTATGCTTATGATCTTTCAAATGAAGATTGGGTTAGTCACACAACACTTGGTATCACAGTTAATGATAAGCTTGCAGGCTTCCCATTCTGCGTAGAGGCAAGAGGTATCCTTTACAATGCAGATGCAATCGAGAAGGTAACAGGCAAAGAATTTGATCCAAAGTCAGTTGCAACACTTGATGATTTCCAGAAGCTTTTAGATGAGCTTAAGGCAGGTGGAATGGAGACACCAGTTGGTATTCTTTCAGAGTATTGGTCACTTGGTGCTCACTGGTTCCCAATGATTTATGAGGAGCAGGCTGATCCAGATGCATTCGTTAACGGACTTCTTGAAGGTAAGGAAGACCTTGCTGGAAACGAGAAGTACAACGAGCTTATGGATACATTTGAGACACTTGTAAAGTACAACTATGCTAAGGGTTCAGCTTCAAATGCAGACCGTGAAGAGACATCTATGATGCTCGCTGAAGGTCAGATCGCATTTATGTTTGGTGGTAACTGGGATTGGTCAGTAATCAACCAGTATGACTACACAGAGCACCTTGGTATGATGCCAGTTCCACAGAACACATCAGATGGAACAAACGGTAAGCTTGTTGGTGGTGGTTCTAAGTACATCTTCGTTGATAGCTCAGATGCAACTTCAGATGAGCAGAGACAGGCAGCACTTGATTTCCTTAACTGGTTAGTATCAGATGCTGAGGGTAATGCATTCCTTACAGAGAAGTGCGCACTCGTTCCTGCATTTGACAACATTGATGCTTCAGCACTTGATCCACTTTCACTTTCAGTAAAGTCATATGCAGATGCAAACAATCTTGTACCTAACTACAACTATCTTCCAGATGATCACATGACAGTAGTAGGTCAGGAGATTATGCAGAAGTATCTTGATGAGGCTATTGATAGAGCAGAGGTTGCTAAGGAAGTAACAGAATACTTCAAGACAGCAACACCTATCGCACACTAATTTGTTTTAAAGATTTTCATTCTCCGAGAAAATCTAAAATAGCTTAATTGATGGGACCTGGTTACCCCGGGTCCCACAATATTGAAAGGGACTAATATGAAAACAAATACAATGAGCTACAAATTAAAGCAGTATTTGCTTTTCGCAGGAGTATCTACAGTGATATTTGCTTGCGTGGTAATCATACCTTTTATTTATGGTTTATATCTTACATTTACTAGTTGGGATGGAGTATCTCGCAACAAGCCATTTGTTGGTCTTACAAATTATGTAAATGCTTTTGGCGATACAGGATACTGGACATCTCTTGGACGTACATTTATCTACTCAGCTATTGCTGTAATTTTGGTAAATGCGGTGGCCTTCATTATTGCCTACATGGTAACTAGTGGTATTAAAGGTCAGAATTTCTTTAGAGCAGGCTTTTTTGTTCCAAACCTTATCGGTGGTATTGTCCTTGGTTATGTTTGGAAATTTGTATTTAACAAGGCCTTAGTTGAAATTTCACAGACAATTTCATCAGGCCAGGCTAAGTCACTCCTTGCAACAGAAAATGGGGCGATTGCAGCACTTATCATCGTATCTGTTTGGCAGTACGCTGGTTATATGATGCTTATCTATGTTGCAGGTTTCATGAGTGTATCAGAAGATGTTATTGAGGCGGCTAAAATTGATGGCTGTACAGGAACACAGTCAATCATTCATATATCAATTCCACTTATGACAGCATCATTTGTACAGTGCTTGTTCCTCACAATCACTAGATGCTTCATGGTTTATGATGTAAACCTTTCATTGACAAATGGTGATCCATACGGAAGTTCAGCTCTTGCAGCTATGCACGTATACAACCAGGCGTTTATTAATAAAAACTACGGTACAGGTCAGGCTGAGGCTCTTATCCTCTTTATCATCTGTGCAGTAATCGGTGGAATTCAAGTTTATGTTGGAAAGAAAGGGGAGGTGCAGGCATAATGGAAAACGAGAAGGCAGCACGCAATAAAAAAATAAGACACGCCCTTATGATTGTTTTTCTTTCAATCTTGTTTGTGGCATTTGTATTCCCTTTCATAATGGTTATTATTAATGTATTCAAGGTTAAGGCTGATATTACAGCTAATCCTTTAGCACTTATTGGTAGCCACGGATTTACATTAGACAATTTCCCAAATGCAATTAAGAAGATGAACTTCTTCCCATCATTTGGAAATTCACTTTTCATCACAATTCTTTCTACAATCGGTACTATTATTTTGTCATCAATGACAGCGTATCTTATTGTTAGAAATGATTGGAAAGCAAATAAGATTTTATTTGTACTTATGATTGCATCAATGGTTATTCCATTCCAGGTTCTTATGATTCCTCTTGTTTCACTTTATGGTGGAATTTTCGGAGTGCTTAATCACAGAGTTACATTGATACTGATGCATATCGGTTTTTCACTTTCAATGGCAACATTCATGTTCCATGGAAGTATTCACACAAATGTACCTATCTCTCTTGAAGAGGCAGCTACAATTGATGGATGTAACAAATGGCAGATTTTCTCTCAGATCGTATTTCCAATCTTGAAGCCAACAATTGCTACAGTTGCAATTATCGATGCTATGGCATTTTGGAATGATTATTTGCTTCCATCACTTGTTCTTGGACGTAAGGAATTATATACTATTCCTATTGCAACAAAGGTATTCTATGGTACATATTCAACAGACACAGGTTTGATTATGGCAGCATTATTACTTGCAATGCTTCCAATCCTTCTCTTATATCTTTTCTTACAGAGATACATCGTTGAAGGTATCACAGCCGGTGCTGTAAAATAATTTTATTCAGAAAAAAGTGATACAATATCCGAATAAAAATTTTATTAAAAATTAGGAGGATTAAATGGCAACACTCAAAGACGTGGCAGCAGAATGCGGGCTGACTGTCACAACGGTTTCTAGGGTTTTAAACAACAGGGGGTATATCAGCGACGAAACACGTAAGAAGGTATACGCTGCTATGGACAAGCTTAACTACAGACCAAACGAAGTTGCCAGATCCCTCTCAAAAAAGACAACAAATACAATTGGGGTCATTGTGCCTCACATAAGGCATCCTTATTTTGCTGACATGATTAGCAACATTGAAAATGCTGCTAGCAAAAAGGGATATAAGATAATGCTTTGTAATGCAAAGGGGAGAAATAATAAAGAAAAAGAGTATCTAGACATGTGCACCAGCAACAGAGTAGCGGGAATAATTCTTTTTTCTGCTGGTGTTGCGGTGCAAGAGTTTACGGATAGCAACATAGCTCTAGTCACTGTCGAGCGTTTCATCGAAAACGGAACTGCGGCCGTTGAGTGTGACAACAGACAGGGTGGTGAGCTTGCTGCAAAGCATTTGATCGAAAGCGGTTGTAAAAGATTATTAATGGTCAGCGGTGTATCTGAAAATTCCATGCCAGCGGATGACAGAGCACTTGGCTTTGAAGACGTATGTAAGCAAAATGGTGTCTTCTATAAAATTATTCAGACTAGCATCGGTCAATACGATAGTTTAGATTATCACGAATTGCTGGAAGGAACTTTAGAACTTGACGAAGAAATCGACGGGGTTTTTGCAAGTTCAGATTTAATTGCGGCACAGGTCCTACAGGTCTGTGAAAAGTTTGGTAGAAAGGTTCCTAAGGATTTAAAGTTGGTAGGCTTTGATGATGTTATGATTTCACAACTTACAAACCCACCGATATCTACAATCCACCAGCCAATAAAGGAAATGGCGGAGACAGCTGTTGACATGGTTATTGCTGCATCAGAAGGCAAAACTGTTCCAAAGCGAACTCTGCTTCCTGTATCCCTCGTCAAACGTGAAAGCACATAATCGGAGTTATGAAATTTAAAGCATTCTGCATATTAATGTAGGATGCTTTTTTTGAAATTAAGGTTATTTAACTTCAGAAAAACAGGATATGAAACAGTTATTAGCACTCTTATCTAAAGAGTGCTAATTTTCTATTGACTTTGATTTTTCGCAGTATTATCATATATTTCAGTGAGAATAATTATAAAGGAGTGACATAATTATGGGAAACAAAAAGGGTAGTTTATCAATTACAAGCGAAAATATTTTTCCAGTAATAAAGAAGTGGTTGTATTCTGATCACGATATTTTTTATAGAGAGCTTATTTCGAATGGTTGTGATGCAATCACAAAGCTTAAAAAGTTGGACATGATGGGAGAGTATTCTCTTCCTCTCGATTATAAGGCAAAGATACAGGTTATTGTTAGCCCAGAGGACAAGACACTTACATTCATTGATAATGGTCTTGGTATGACAGCAGACGAGGTTGATGAGTACATTAATCAGATTGCTTTCTCAGGTGCTACAGATTTCTTGGAGAAGTACAAGGACAAAGCTGACTCAGATCAGATTATCGGTCATTTTGGTCTTGGATTCTACTCTGCATTTATGGTAGCAGACGAAGTTCACATCGATACACTTTCATACAAGGACGGAGCTACAGCAGTTCATTGGGAGTGCGATGGCGGTACAGAATTTGAGATGGGAGATGGCGATTGGGATCAGGTTGGTACCAAGATCACTCTTTTCTTAAATGAGGATTGCTTAGAGTTTGCAAATGAATATCGCGCTCGTGAAGTAATTGAAAAGTATTGCTCATTTATGCCTACTGAGATTTTCCTTTCAAAGAAAAATGCTCCAGAAGAGTATGAGACAATTGACGCTCAAGACAAGCGTGATACAGATAAAGTAATCGAAGAAATTCACGAGGAAGCAAAGTTCGAAGAGAAGGAAAATGAGAACGGTGAAAAGGAGCAGGTGGAGGTTTCTCCAGCTAAAGACAAGCTTAAGATTGTAAAGCGTCCTGTTCCACTTAACGAGACACAGCCACTTTGGACAAAGTCACCTTCAGAATGTTCTGACGAGGATTACAAGGCATTCTATCGTGATGTATTCCGTGACTACAAGGAGCCACTTTTCTGGATTCACTTGAACATGGATTATCCATTTAATCTCAAGGGTATTTTATACTTCCCTAAGATTAACACAGAGTATGATTCTATCGAAGGTACAATCAAGCTCTATAACAATCAGGTATTCATCGCTGACAACATCAAAGAAGTCATTCCTGAGTTCCTTATGTTGTTAAAGGGTGTTATTGATTGTCCAGATCTTCCACTTAATGTTTCTCGTTCAGCACTTCAGAACGATGGATTTGTTACAAAGATTTCTGAGTACATCACAAAGAAGGTTGCTGATAAGCTTACAGGTATGTGCAAGACTGAGAAGGAATCTTACGAGAAATATTGGGACGATATTGCTCCATTCATCAAGTTTGGTTGCTTGAAGGACAACAAGTTCTGCGACAAGATGAATGATTACATTCTCTTCAAAGATATTAATGATAAATACATCACACTTCCAGAGCTTCTAGTGAAGGAAGAGGAGAAGGCTACAGACGAAAACGGCGATACAGTTGAGGCTGAGGTTGTAGATGAAAAGAAGGATGCTGAGGAGAATAAGGAGCCAGAGGATACACGTAAGACTGTATACTATGTAACCGATCTTCAGCAGCAGTCACAGTACGTAAATATGTTCAAGGAGCAGGGCCAGAATGCTGTTATTCTTGACCATGCCATCGATACTTCATTTATTACTCAGCTTGAGCAGCGCAATGAGAATTACAAGTTCTGTCGTATTGACGCAGATGTTACAGATACAATGGTAGAACAAACTTCAGAGGATGAGCTTAAGGCAGAGACAGAGACACTTACAGAAGTGTTCCGAAAGGCTCTGAACAACGAAGGCCTTGAGGTAAAGGTTGAGAAGTTCAAGAACAAAGAGCTTTCATCAATGCTAACAGTTTCTGAAGAAAGCCGTCGTATGCAGGATATGATGAAGATGTATGCTATGGGCGGTATGGATATGGGTATGTTTGGTTCTGCATCAGAGACACTTGTGCTTAATGCAAACAATGACCTTGTTCAGTATATCTTAAACAACAAGGATTCAGAAAATGTTCCAACATTTGCAGCTCAGCTTTACGATCTTGCTAAGATTGCAAATGCTCCACTTTCACCTGAAGCTATGACTGAATTTGTTGCACGTTCAAACAAAATCATGATGCTTTTAGCAAAATAATAAAATTTCGGCAGACCAAATGGTCTGCCGTTTTTTGTGAATTTTCCTAATTTTTTGAATTCTGTGATTTTTCTGTGATGAAATTGTTGCATTTCAATGTTGCCTATTTTATTATTAATCTAAAGGGAGGGACACATGCTTTTAGCAGGTGTTTGAGTTTGGGGGAAAAGTATGGCGACAGCTAGTATAAAAAAATGGTGGAAAAACGCTATCGTTTATCAAATCTATCCACGTTCTTTTTGCGATAGTAATGGTGATGGAATTGGCGATATTCCAGGCATTATTTCTAAATTGCACTATCTAAAGGATTTGGGCGTAGACATTATTTGGCTAAGTCCAGTTTATCCAAGCCCTGGCTATGATAATGGCTTCGATATTTCTGATTACAAGGGCATCAATCCAGAATATGGCACAATGGAAGATATGGAGCGACTTATTAGTCGTGCTAAAAGACTTGGAATAAAAATAATAATGGACTTGGCAATTAATCATACTTCTGATGAGCATGAGTGGTTTAAAAAAGCTATTGCTGGTGATCCAAAGTACAGAGAATATTATTATTTTAAAAGTCCGTTAGGCAATCGAAAGCCAAATAATTGGAGCTCTTTTTTTGGTGGACCTGCATGGTCAAAGGCAGAAAATGGGGACTACTACCTACATCTTTTCAGCAAGAAACAGCCAGATTTAAACTGGCACAATCCTGATGTCTATAATGAATTTGTAGATGTAATGCGGTTTTGGTTAGATAAAGGGATTGCAGGTTTTCGATGCGACTTGGTGAATATTATCTATAAGGAATCTTTGGAAAATGGCAAAAGGCGTTTGTCTCTTACTGGAAAAGAGCATTATCTTAACACGGCAGGCTGTCATGAGATTTTAAAGAAGTTTAATGAAGACGTGTGGTCCAATTATAAGACTTTTGTTATAGGTGATGCTGTTATGGTTGCACCAGAGGATGCAAAGCTTCTAAGCGATGAAAATAGGAATGAGCTTAATACACTTTTCTTCTTTGAACATATGAATGTTGATACGAGATGGAATAAGTGGGTTAAAAGACCATACAAACCCTACAGTCTTGTGAAAATCCTTGATAAATGGCAGAATGCTATGGAGGTGCCTGCGAATTATTTGGAGAATCATGATTATATTCGTTCGGTCAATCACTTCGGAAACACCAAGGAATACTGGAGTAAAAGTGCAAAGCTTCTTTGCGGTTTGAATTTATCTCTTCGGGGGATTCCTTTCATCTACGAGGGCGAGGAGATTGGTATGACTAATGGTGACTTTAGAGGCCTTAGGGATATTCGAGATATAGAATCCCATAGTATTAATCAATCACTAAAGAAAATGTTTTTTGTTCATTCGCTCAGAAGAAAAATTATTCTTAGAACTAGTAGAGATAACGCAAGGACACCTGTTCAATGGAATGCTACAGAAAATGCCGGGTTTACTGAAGGACAGCCATGGTTAAAGATAAATGATAATAAATCATATATTAATGTAAAAGACGAATTAGAAGATAAGAACAGTATTTTGTCCTTCTATAAGGAGATGATAGAATTTAGAAAGAATTCTAAAGGTCTTACTGAAGGAACCTATAGAAAGGTTGCCTCACCAAATGATGTATATATTTTTACCCGTGAATCAAAAGAGGAGCGATTATACATCTATTGCAACCTTAGTAGCTTCACAAAAGATGTAGAATTCTATGGCGATAAAATTATATTCGGGAATTATGATGAGGAGGAACAAAAACCAAATGTTCTTCGTCCATATGAATATCGTATCGTCGCTTCAAATATTTGATTTCATCTGATTTGTAGCTGTAAAAAAAGCGAAATAGCATATAACATAAGCTAATCAAAACCACCCGAATTGACAGGTGGTTTTTGATTTTTTTCTTGCCTGATTAAAGATAATAATATAATATAAATAAATTGGAATTAAAATCATAAGAGAAAGAAGAAAGTATGAGAAACATAGGATTTAGTAACGAAAAATACACTGAAATGCAGTCCAAAAGAATTCGTGAGCGAATTGATCAATTTGGCGGAAAGCTATACCTTGAGTTTGGTGGAAAGCTTTTTGATGATTATCACGCTTCAAGAGTTTTGCCTGGTTTCAAGCCAGATGCAAAAATCACAATGCTAAAAGAGCTTGCGGATAAAACTGAAATAGTTATTGCTATTAAGGCCGGTGATATTGAAAAGAACAAGGTTCGCGGAGATATTGGTATCACCTATGATATGGATTTATTAAGACTTATTGATGCTTTCACAAGCTATGGACTTTATGTAGGCTCAGTTGTGCTTACTCAGTTCGCAGAGCAGCCATCAGCTATAGCTTATGAGAAAAAGCTTAAGGCTTTAGGTCTCAAGGTCTTTCGTCATTATATTATTCCAGGCTATCCATCAAATATTCCTTTTATTGTTTCTGACGAGGGATTTGGAAAGAACGATTATATTGAGACAACACGTCCGCTTGTAGTTGTTACAGCACCTGGTCCAGGAAGTGGAAAGATGGCTACATGTTTATCTCAGCTTTATCACGAATCTAAACGTGGTGTAAAGGCTGGATACGCAAAGTTTGAGACATTCCCAATCTGGAATCTGCCATTAAATCATCCAGTGAATCTTGCTTACGAGGCAGCTACAGCAGATCTTAATGATGTTAATATGATTGATCCATTCCATTTAGAGGCTTATGGAGAGACTGTTGTAAACTATAATAGAGATGTGGAAGTTTTCCCTGTATTGAAAGCAATGTTTGAAAAGATTTCTGGAAAATCACCATACAACTCACCAACAGATATGGGTGTAAACATGGCTGGCAATGCTATTATTGATGATGATGCTTGTAGAGCAGCATCTAATCAGGAAATAATTCGTCGTTACTACGAAGCAGCAGTAGCAAAAAGAAAAGGCGAAGGCAGTGATTCTGCAATTCAGAAGCTTGAACTTCTTATGGAAAAGGCAGGAATTTCTGTTGCAGACCGTCCAGTTGTTTCAGCTGCAAATATTAAGGCTGAGCAGACTGGTGTTCCTTGTGCAGCAATAGAGCTAGCAGATGGTCAAATTATTACAGGAAAGACATCTGAAATGTTAGGTGCATCCTCAGCTATGATGTTAAATGCTTTAAAGCATTTTGCAGGTATTGCTGATGAAGTTAAATTGATTTCGCCTGAGACACTTACACCGATTATGAATTTAAAAACAAATTATTTGGGAGACCACAATCCACATCTTCATTTAAATGAGCTTTTGATTGCTCTTTCCATGGAAGCTATCAGTAGTGAGGATGCTAGAAAAGCATATGATTGTCTCCCAGAGTTAGTAGGATCTCAAATGCATTCTTCAGTTATTCTTTCATCTGTGGATGTCAGTGTATTCAAGCAGTTAGGTGTTCATCTTACCTGCGAGCCACGTTACGAAGGAAACAAGCTTTATCATAACTAATAATTCTTTATAAAAAAGCTTTGACAGGTGATGCAAAGCTTTTCATAAACAAAATTAACCCCAGCTCAATGAGCTGGGGTTTTTATATAGGAGCTTAAGCGTCTTTTAAGTTTTTGTTTGCTGTAGAAAGCATAAGCTTAATTCTGTTAAGCTGGTTTACCTCAGATGCACCTGGATCGTAGTCGATTGCTACAATATTGGCATTAGGGTGTTCATGTCTGATTCGTTTGATAACACCCTTTCCAACAACATGATTTGGTAAACAACCAAATGGTTGGATGCAGACGATGTTACTTGCGCCGGTCTCGATAAGCTCAAGCATTTCTCCAGTTAGGAACCATCCCTCACCTGTCTGATTACCAATCGAAACAATATCTTTAGCTTGCTCTGCAGTATTGTGAATATATGCAGGAGCAGTAAATCTCTTTGACTTGTTAAACTCGTCTCTAGCAGCACTTCTAAGCCATTCAAAGAATTTGATTCCAAGGTCACACGCAATACGTGTCTTCTTGCTTGCGCCAAGATTTTCTTCTTTAAAGCTTGCATCGTAGAAGCAATAGAGAAGGAAGTCTGTTAAATCAGGTATAACAGCTTCAGCGCCTTCCTGTTCAAGCAAATCAGCAAGGTGATTGTTTGCTGCTGGAAGGAATTTTACAAGGATTTCTCCAACAATACCAACACGTGGCTTTTGCAAACCTTCAATAATTGGAAGATTATCGAAGTCGCGAATCATCTCTCTGCACATTTTTTTAAACTTTCTATGAGAAAGAATTTTCTTGTTAGAAACAAATTCGATAATTTCCTTCTTCCATTTTTCATGAAGAGCATTTGTTGAACCTTCAACAGCTTCGTAAGGACGAACTCTGTAGATACAACGAAGCAGAATATCACCAAAAGTAAGGGCGTATAATCCGTGCTGAATCAAGCTTGGAGAGAGCTTGAAACCAGGGTTTTTCTCTAATCCACTAAGGTTGATAGAAATAACTGGAACATCAGGATATCCAGCTTTTTCAAGTGCACGTCTAATAAATCCAATGTAGTTTGATGCACGACATCCGCCACCAGTCTGAGAAATCAGAAGTGCCGTACGGCTCATATCAAACTCTCCTGTGTCGATGGCTGCCATAAGCTGACCAACTACCATAAGAGAAGGATAGCAAGCATCGTTGTTTACATATTTAAGACCAACATCTACACATGTACGAGTTGGAATATCTGGTACCACAAGATTGTATCCAGCAGCATTAAATGCAGGCTCGATTAAATCAAAGTGGACAGGAGACATTTGTGGACAAAGAATTGTGTAATTCTTCTTCATCTCTTCCGTAAATACGATACGGTTATAGCTTGCTGGAACAATTTTACGTTCCTGTTTTTTCTTTTTCTTTACACGAAGAGCTGCAAGAAGTGAACGTACACGGATTCTGGCTGCACCAAGGTTGTTAACCTCATCAATCTTCAGGCAGGTGTAAATCTTTCCTGAGTGGGTAAGAATATCTGAAACCTGATCAGTTGTAACAGCATCAAGACCACAACCAAATGAGTTGAGTTGAATTAAATCAATGTTGTCATGCTTCTTTACATAGTTTGCTGCAGCGTACATACGAGAATGGAACATCCATTGATCCATTACGATAAGTGGACGATCAACTTCGCCAAGGTTTGAAATTGAATCCTCTGTAAGTACAGCAATGCCGTAGCTGTTGATAAGCTCTGGGATTCCGTGGTTAATCTCTGGATCCACATGGTATGGACGTCCTGCAAGAACAATACCGTGTTTGCCTGTTTCTTCGAGATATTTGAGAACTTCGGCACCCTTGGCATACATATCATTTCTAAAGTTTTCCTGTTCAAGCCATGCGGCGTGGGCAGCAGCTCGTACTTCGCGCTCAGGAATATCAAATTCCTCCTTGAAGACTTTGACAAGCTGTGTTGCAAGAATATCCTCACTGGTGAATGCCATAAATGGATTCAGGAATCTGACTTTGCCGCTTGTGATTTCGTCTACATTATTCTTGATGTTTTCAGCATAAGATGTAACGATAGGGCAATTGTAATGGTTGTTTGAATCCGGGAATTCGTTTCTTTCATATGGAATACATGGATAGTAAATGAAATCAACGTTTCCTTCATTTATAAGCCACTGAACATGACCGTGAGCCAGCTTTGCAGGGTAGCATTCTGACTCTGATGGAATAGATTCTATACCAAGCTCGTAAACCTTTCGGTTTGAACGAGGAGATAAAACTACACGATACTTAAGAGCTTTGAAGAATGTGGCCCAAAATGGGTAGTTTTCATAGAGATTGAGAACTCTAGGAATACCAACTGTTCCACGAGTAGCTTCTTCCTCTGAAAGTGGTTTGTAATCAAATAGTCTATTGAATTTATATTCGTATAGGTTAGGGATGTTTTCTTTATTCTTTACACCGCCAGCTCCCTTTTCACATCTATTTCCTGTGATGAATGAACGTCCACCTGAGAAACGATTGATTGTAAGGAGACAGTGGTTTACACAACCCTGACAACGAGTAAGCTTTGTATCAAACGTAAGATTGTTGATTTCATCAATTCCAAGTGTAGTGGTGGTTGGGTTCTCCTCGAAGCGTTCCTTGGCAATGAGAGCACATCCGAAAGCACCCATTATACCTGCAATATCAGGACGTACAACATTGACACCTGCAGTCTTTTCTAATGAGCGAAGTACTGCATCATTGTAGAAGGTACCACCTTGAACAACAATATTCTTTCCAAGTTCTGAAGCATCAGAGAGCTTGATAACTTTGAACAAAGCGTTCTTTATAACTGAGTAAGCAAGACCTGAAGAAATATCAGCAACTGATGCGCCTTCCTTTTGAGCCTGCTTAACCTTTGAATTCATAAATACTGTGCAGCGTGTTCCAAGATCGATAGGATTAAGTGCAAAAAGAGCTTCTTCGGCAAAATCCTGTACGCTAAAATCAAGTGACTTTGCAAATGTTTCAATGAAGGAGCCACAACCAGAAGAACAAGCTTCGTTAAGCTGCACGCTATCAACTACGCCATTTTTGATGCGGATACACTTCATATCCTGTCCACCGATATCAAGGATACAGTCTACCTTAGGATTGAAGAATGCTGCAGCATAATAATGAGCAATAGTCTCTACTTCACCATCATCAAGCTGAAGAGCTGCTTTTAACAGAGCTTCGCCATATCCTGTAGAGCAAGAGTGTACAATGTGAGTATCCTCTGGCATGATAGAATATATTTCTTTTAATGCTTTAAGAGAAGTAGCAAGAGGGCTACCATTATTGCTTGAGTAGAATGAGTAGAGAAGTGTTCCATCATCGCCTACAACTGCAAGTTTTGTAGTGGTAGAACCCGCATCGATACCAAGATAAACATTACCATGATAGTTGGCTAAATCACCCTTCTTAACTTCAGCTTTTGCGTGTCTATCCTTAAACTCTCGAAAATCTTCTTCGGATTCGAAAAGAGGCTCAAGACGAGCTACCTCAAATTCCATTTTGATTCCGTCTGCAAGCTTGTCGATTAAGTCGTCCATAGGAACGGCTGATTCTTCTTTAGAGTTCAGCGCAGAACCGATAGCTGCAAAAAGATGAGAATTATCAAGCAAAAGAGCATGATCTTCATCTAACTTAAGGGTACGAATGAAGCTTTCTCTAAGCTGATCCAGGAAGTGAAGAGGACCACCAAGGAATGCTACATGTCCGCGGATTGGTTTACCACACGCAAGACCAGAAATAGTCTGGTTTACAACGGCCTGAAAGATAGATGCAGAAAGATCTTCTTTTGATGCACCTTCATTTATGAGAGGCTGAATATCTGTCTTTGCAAATACACCACAACGGGCAGCTATAGGATAGATTGCCTTGTAGTCCTTTGCATATGTATTAAGGCCAGGGGCATCAGTCTGAAGAAGAGATGCCATTTGATCGATGAAGGAACCTGTACCACCAGCGCAGATACCATTCATACGCTGTTCAACATTTCCATTTTCGAAATAGATGATTTTGGCATCTTCACCACCAAGCTCGATAGCAACATCTGTCTGAGGAGCGTAGTGAGTAAGGGCTGTAGAAACAGCGATAACTTCTTGATTAAATTCAACGCCAAGGTGTTTTGCAAGAGTAAGTCCACCTGAGCCAGTAATCATAGGGCGAACCATTATTGTTCCAAGCTTTGACTTGGCCTGTGTTAATAAATCTGTGAGAGTTTGCTGGATATTAGCAAAGTGTCTCTGATAATCTGAAAATAAAAGATTATTCTCGTCATCTAAAAGAGCGATTTTGACTGTTGTTGAGCCAATATCGATGCCGAGTTTTAGTAAATTTTTTTCCATAACTTTTTCTATTCTTTCTTATTATAGTATCTAAACATACAACATTACGTATTATAATTGTTAAGGAAAAAATATACAATAAACAAAAGATGAAAATTGTTAACCTTTTCACATACTTGAAAATTTTTTCTTTACATTTGTGCACCCCTGATGTAATATTTGAAAGTACAAGGCGTACATTTTTTGTGAGAGGGCTTCTCTCATAAAAAAAAACGCTTTTTTTTATTTTCAGGAGGAAATATGTTACAGCTATCCCATTACGAAATAGTTGCAATTCGTATTTGAATATTTAGGAGTTGAAAGCACCTTATCATAGGTGTATCTTTCGACTCCTTTTTTGATTGAAAAGAAAAAAGCAAACAGAAAAATCGAATCAAAAGAGGTATAGCATGACAAAACACGTATTTGTTACAGGTGGTGTAGTATCTGGTTTAGGAAAGGGTATTACAGCGGCATCTTTAGGACGTCTACTTAAAATGAGAGGATACAAGGTAGCTTCGCAGAAGCTTGATCCTTATATGAATGTAGACCCAGGCACTATGAGCCCATATCAACATGGTGAGGTTTTCGTTACAGACGACGGTGCAGAGACAGATTTGGATCTTGGTCACTATGAGCGTTTTATCGATGAAAGTCTCAACAAATATTCAAATCTTACTTCTGGTAGAGTTTATTGGAATGTTTTGAATCGCGAGCGAAAAGGTGAGTATCTTGGACAGACTGTTCAGGTTATTCCTCACATCACAGAAGAAATCAAACGCTTCATCTATATGGGCGCAGAGACTTCTGATTGCGATGTTTTAATTACAGAAATTGGTGGTACAACAGGTGATATAGAGTCGCAGCCATTCCTTGAGGCTATTCGCCAGGTTTCACTTGAGAAGGGGCGTGAAAATTGTCTCTTCATCCACGTTACACTTGTACCATGGCTTTCAGGCTCAGAAGAACACAAGTCAAAACCAACACAGCATTCTGTTAAGGAGCTCCAGTCACTTGGTATTGCTCCAAATATCATTGTATGTCGTGTAGATCATCCACTAGAGCAGTCAATCAAAGACAAAATTTCTCTGTTTTGTAATGTAAAAAAGGATTGCGTAATCGAAAATGATACTCTTGATTGCCTATATGAAGCACCACTTATGATGCATAAATATGGTCTTGATGATGTTGTTTGTCGCGAGCTTGGTCTTGATAACCCTACTCCAAAGATTGAAGAGTGGGAAAAGATGGTAAAAACAATCAAAGGCCTCAAAAATGTGACAAAAATTGCTATAGTTGGAAAGTATGTTGCTTTGCATGATGCTTATCTCTCAGTCAGAGAGGCTCTTTATCACGGTGGTTATGCAAATAATGCCCATGTAGAGGTAGAGTGGGTTGACTCAGAGGAAATTACAAAGGATAATGTCAAGGAAAAGCTTGGCATGGTAGATGGCATTCTTGTTCCTGGCGGCTTCGGTGACAGAGGCGTAGAGGGCAAGATTGTTGCATGTAAGTATGCCCGAGAAAATGATATTCCTTATCTAGGTATTTGTCTTGGTATGCAGGTTGCTGCTATTGAGTTTGCCAGAAATGTTTGTGGGTTGGAGGATGCAAACTCTAGAGAGTTCAATAGCAATGGCAAAAATTGTGTTATTGATCTTATGGAAGAACAGATGGCAATTCTTAGAAAAGGTGGTACAATGAGACTTGGTGCTTATCCATGTTCAGTTCGTAAGGACACAAAGCTATTTGAAGCTTATGGGCAGGAAAGTATCTCAGAGCGTCATCGCCACAGATTTGAGTTCAACAATTCATATCGAGAGCTTATGACAGAAAAAGGACTTACAATTTCTGGCACCTCACCTAACGATGAGGTAGTAGAAGCTGTAGAGGTTTCAACAAATAGATTCCACGTGGGCGTTCAGTTCCATCCAGAGTTCAAGAGCCGCCCAAACAAGCCACATCCATTATTTACAGCCTTTATTAAGGCTAGTCTTAAATAAGATTTCTTTGCTATATTTGATAAAGAAATTGCCGCGTAGCGGTTGATGAGGTGTTACTTAGCTAACAATATTATTTATATAAAAGGGAGGAACCTATGTTAGAAAAACAATTTAAACTCAGCGAAAATAATACTTCTGTTAAAACAGAAATCATCGCTGGACTTACCACATTCATGACAATGGCTTATATCATTGCCTTGAATCCAAACCTTCTCACCAATTACGGTGCAGGTGGACAGCAGCTTTGGAATGGTGTATTCCTTTCAACCTGTATTTCTTCAGCAGTTGCTATGTTTGTAATGGCATTCCTTGCAAACAAGCCTTTCTGTCTGGCTCCAGGTATGGGTCTCAACTCATTCATGGCTATCGTAATCGGAAACTTAGTTGCAGCAACATCAATGGATTATGTTCAGTCTTTCCAGGCTATGCTTTGCATCATCCTTACAGAAGGTGTTGTATTCTTCATTCTTTCTCTTCTTAACATCAGAGAGAAGATTGTAGACGCAATTCCACTTGGCATCAGACTTGGTATTTCACCAGCTATTGGTCTTATGCTTCTCAACATTGGTTTTGGCTCAAATGTTTATATTGCAGATGAGAACTTCAATCAGTTCTTTGTAATGAAGGATTTCTTTGGAGCTCTTACAGCTTCTTATGCAAAGGACACAATGGGCACTGCATACCCAGTTATGGTTCTTTCAGCAATCACAATGTTTGTTGGTTTGTTTATAATTGTTGTTCTTGCATCTAAGGGTGTAAAGGGCGCTGTAATCATCGGTATGCTTTCAGCATCAGTTGTTTACTGGGTAGGTGACGCAGTATTCCTTGGCAACAATCCATTTGCATCTTTAGCAGGTGCCTCATTCGTTCCAGCTTTTGGAGATATGGTTTCAACAACACTCTTTAAGTTCAACTTCCAGGGTCTTGCTGATATGGGCTGGTTCACAGCAATTACACTTGTTATTACATTCTGTGTTATCGATATGTTTGATACAATTGGCACACTTGTTGGTACAGCATCACGTGCAGGTATGGTAGACCGCGAAGGCAATATGCCAAACATGAAGGAAGCTCTTCTTTCAGATTCAATCGGTACAATCGTAGGTTCATGTACAGGTACATCTACAGTTACAACATTCATCGAATCAGCTTCAGGTGTTGAAGCAGGTGGACGTACAGGTCTTACAGCACTTACATGTGGAGTTGCATTCCTTCTTTGCATCTTCCTTGCACCAATTGCAGCAGTTATTCCTGCAGCAGCTACATCAGCAGCACTTATCTATGTTGGTGTACTTATGATGACAGGTCTCAAGAAAATCAACTTCGACGACCTTTCAGTATGTGTTCCTGTAACAGTAATGCTCATTGCAATGCCAGTTTCTGGCTCAATTGGCCATGGTATCGGACTTGCAATGATCTCATACACATTCATCAAGGTCTTCACAGGCAAGTACAAGGAAGTATCTGCTCTTACATACGCAATTGCAGTTCTTTTCCTTATCAAGTTCTTCTTGGCAGTGTAAGAGGTAAATGTAGATTGACATTTAGTTAGTAAAAAAGCCGCGCTCTAGGGCGTGGCTTTTTAGTATCATAAAGGTGTAGTTGTTATAGAATAAATAAGGTCAGTTGCAATACGTTTTGTATTGCAACTGACCTTATATTTTTTATTGTAAAGAATTATATTTATATAATTAAAAAAGTCCTATATTCTATGTTTATTTGTCGTTGTCATCCATATTTTCTAGAGCAAATTCACATGCTTGAATTACAAATCCAGAAAATGTTACATCTTTGCCTGTAATAGCTTCCTCGATTTGTTTGACTAGTTCTAAGGGGAATCTGACAGTTTTGTTCTCAGTTTCTTTTCTATCCGACCGTAATTGGAAACTCATATATAAAAACCTCCTAAATTTCATTTAATAATACACTATAAATACCACCATTTGGTTGCATTTATTGATTGTACACATCTTTTTGTTATTCCCACTTTAAATTGTTTGAAAAAAGTGTGAAACAATGCAAAATGCGTGATAATAGTATTGCAAAATGCAATGCATGGAATTAAAATACAAATTAACGGCGGGAATAGAATATGACCCAGTCGAATGAAAATGAAAAATAATGTATAGAAAGGGGCTTATTAACATGACAAGAAACAAAAAACTTGTAAAACTCATGGCACTTTCCGTAGCAGCTGCAACAGTTGCAACATCTGTGCCAGCATACGCAGCATTTGATGCTGAGTATTATGCAAAGCAGAACCCTGATGTTGTTGCTGTAGTGGGAACATCACCAAAGGCTCTCGAGAATCATTACACACTTTTTGGTAAAAATGAAGGAAGAGCAGCAAGCGCAGAAGAAGCTAATGCTTCAGGCCTTAGACAGATTTTTGATGCTACTCTTTATGCAAAGCTTTATCCAGATGTAGTAGCCGTTTATGGAAATGATCCTGATAAGCTCTTTGAGCATTTCATGACATTCGGTATCAACGAAGGAAGAAAGATTAATACATATTTCGATGTTGCTGCATATAAGGCAGCTTACCCTGACCTTCAGAAGGTCTTCGGTGATAATACTGCATTATACTATCAGCACTTCGGTACATTCGGTATTAAAGAACACAGAACAGCCGGTGGCTTCCCATCTGAGAACAT
>CAMJBT010000005.1 GCA_946403965.1 uncultured Pseudobutyrivibrio sp.
CAGATCTTGTTATACCTACTCTATCGGCAATTTTTGATGCAACCAACACCCCTTCGTTACCATCTAATTCATCAAAGATGTGAATAATTGCTTCAAGCTCTGAATATGAAAGTGTTGAAATAGCACTTCTTACAACCTGGAGCTTACGATTTTCCTCTGCTGACTCTTCGTTAACAGAGCGCATCATCTCAAGTCCTACTACAGTTGTTCCATATTCTGTAAGAATGATATCGTCGATGTCATACTGCTTGTCAAATCTGTATACAAAAAGTGTACCAAGACGCTCACCTGCAATATCGATTGGAGCAATAATAGCTGAATACATATCGATATCGCCCTTCTCAAAACCAAGAGTCTTAAGATTTACATTCTCCTTAGTAGAAAGGATTGAAAGTAATCTTTCGTTAAGAAGTGGATCGATAAATCCGCCAACTTCATCAACAATAAGCTCTCCAATTTCAGTTGTATTTGGAAGATGTGAAAGACCAAGAACCTTTCCCTTCTTAGATATAACAAGTACTGATGAATCAAGAATTTCTGTTAAAACAGAACAAATATCATTAAATACTACCTTTGAAGAGTTATTATTGTGAAGAAGCTTTCCAATCTTTCTAGTTTTGTCTAATAACTGTACACTCATTTAAACTATATTCCTCCTAAATCTAAACAATAAATGTTCTTTCATAGCATCTGCTTCCCCTAGGTTTAACAACCCTTTCCTATCCAAAAATCCTATTTTGAATAGTTGTTCAAATTATAGCACCGATTCGAACAAATAGCAATAAATTTCAGAATATTATAACTATTTCATCTATTTGTTGCTAATTTTGACTCTGAACATATCTGCACTCATCATTGGCGCAAACAAGCTTATTTCCTTTTTCCACCATGTAGCTTCCACATTTTGGACATTTCTCGGTAGTAGGTCTTGACCAGCTGATAAAATCACAATCTGGGTGATTTGCACAACCAAAGAACTTTCTACCTTTCTGCGACTTTCTAATAACTACATCTCCGCCACATTTTGGGCAAGGAACACCAATCTTTTCAAGGAATGGCTTTGTATTACGACACTCTGGGAATCCAGGACATGCAAGGAATTTTCCATGAGGACCGAATTTGATGACCATGTTACGTCCGCACTCTTCACAGATTACATCTGTAACTTCATCATGAATTTCAATTTTTGCCAATTCTTCCTCAGCAACTTTTACAGCTTTTTCAAGGTCTGGATAGAAGTTTCTAACCACAGACTTCCACTCAACAGTTCCCTCTTCAACGCCATCAAGAAGTAGCTCAAGATTAGCAGTAAATTTATCATCAACAATGATTGGGAATGAATCAACCATAATTGAATTAACAA
Source organism: uncultured Pseudobutyrivibrio sp. (assembly GCA_946403965.1). Lineage (GTDB taxonomy): Bacteria > Bacillota > Clostridia > Lachnospirales > Lachnospiraceae > Pseudobutyrivibrio. The sequence continues at coordinate 1,364 of CAMJBT010000005.1, forward strand.
CTTCACCAAGCTCAGTAACAAAAATGTTCTTAGCTTCTTTAGTAATATAATGTCTCTTAAGAAGAGTGGTAATGGTAGGTGAATATGTACTAGGACGACCTATGCCAAGCTCTTCGAGAGTCTTTACAAGTGATGCTTCTGTAAAGTGAGGTGCTGGCTGTGTAAAATGCTGCTTTTCCTCAAAACTATTAAACTGAAGCTTTGTATCCTCTTTAAGCTTTGATAATGGGTGAGTCTTTGCATCAGCCTCATCATCTGCTGCTGTATATATCATCATAAATCCATCAAAATTAACAGCGGATTCTGATGCTGTAAATCTCTGATCCATAGACTTTACAGTAAGCGAAATAGTATCGTAAATAGCATTTGCCATTTGGCTAGCAACAAAACGTTTCCAAACAAGCTGATACAGTCTGAATTGATCTCGTGTAAGGCTTTCCTTTATTTCGGAAGGAATAAGCTCGATGTTTGCTGGACGAATTGCTTCGTGAGCATCCTGAACTTTACCAGAGTTCTTTTTTCCTGTATTAGTTGGCGCTGATAAATAATTATCACCATAATTTGATGTGATAAAGCTTTCTGCAGCTGCTCTAGCCTCATCAGAAACACGTGTTGAATCTGTACGAAGATATGTAATAAGACCGATTGTGCCATGCCCCTTTACGCTGACACCTTCATAAAGCTGCTGTGCAACGCTCATTGTCTTTTGAATTGAAAAATTCAAAGCCTTTGATGCTTCCTGTTGCATAGTAGATGTTGTAAATGGAAGTGGTGCCTTCTTTTCACGAGAACCTTTTTTTATAGTATCAATTGTAAAATCAGCATCTTTTAGCTCAGCCATAATCTTATCCAGACTGGCTTTATCAGTAATGTCCTTTTTACCAGAGCTATCACCATAATACTTAGCAACAATAGGCTTCTTTGCCCCCTCTGCATCTAAAAGAACATCCAATGTATAATATTCCTGAGGAATAAACTGTTCAATCTCTTTTTCTCTATCGCAAATAATACGAAGCGCAACAGACTGAACACGACCAGCTGAAAGGCCGCGTTTTACCTTTGCCCAAAGAAGTGGCGATATTTCATAGCCTACCATTCTATCAAGCATACGACGCGCCTGTTGAGCATCAACCAAATCCATATCAATTTCACGTGGATTTTTTAAAGAATTTTTTACAGCTGTTTTAGTGATTTCGTTAAATGTAATTCTGTAGACCTTTTTATCTTGTAAATTAAGAGCGTGAGTAAGATGCCAAGAAATAGCCTCTCCCTCACGGTCGGGATCAGTTGCGAGATAAATCTTATCGGCTTTCTTTACTTCCTTACGAAGTGCAGCAAGCAACTCTCCTTTTCCTCTTATTGTTATATATTTAGGTTCAAAATCGTTATCAGGGTCGAAACCAAGCTGAGATTTTGGCATATCTCTAACATGTCCCTGTGAAGCCATTACCTCGTAATTGCTTCCTAAAAATTTCTTGATGGTGTGCACCTTTGCTGGTGACTCCACAATAACTAGATTTTTTGCCATTAAATTTTCATCTCCAATTTTTTAATCGTTGAAACGTTACTCACTATACAACATTAATTTTCTATTTTCAAGGAAAACTTTATTTATTGACTGAACATTTTATTAAAATTTTGGGGTTACACAAACAAATTATTGTTGCTTTACATAGTTATTTTTAAAAACTTCAAATAACATCCCCAGACGCTCTAACTCCAGAATATTACTTAGCATGCGCAACTGGTCCATATCGCATTCTTCAGCTGCCTGTGCTAAGCTTTTAGGGTACATATCAAACAAGTTGTAAACCTGCTTTTGTTCGTTAGAAAGTTCAATTTTATGTTTTTTTAGGATAGGCTTTTGAGAATCGTAATTACTTCCATACAATTCACATAATTCTTTTTTGAATTGTTCCATTGACCAAATTATTCCAGCGCCCTGTGATAATAATTTGTTGCACCCTGTAGAAAGACTATCTCCTACACGACCTGGTACAACATATATATCCTTTCCTTGTTCTAATGCAAAATCTGCCGTAATTAACGACCCAGACTTTTCTCGTGCTTCTACCACAATTACAATATCGGACAAGGCGGATACTATACGATTTCTTCTAGGAAAATTCAACGCCACAGGACTTGTTCCCATTTGATACTCTGAAATTATCGCTCCTGTTTTTGATATATTTTCATAAAGCACTCTATTATCATTTGGATAAATCACATCACAGCCTGAGCCAAGTACAGCAACAGTTGTCCCTCCCAAATCAAGGCAACCACTATGTCCACATGTATCTATTCCTCTAGCCATGCCACTTATAACCACAAAACCAAGTTGTGCCAGTTCTTTACCGAGTTCATATGCCATTTTCTTGCCGTAGGCACTACATCTTCTAGCTCCAACAATAGATACACATCTTGAAAAATCAGGTAGTTTTCCCAAATAGAAAAATCCATATGGTGGATCATAAATATACCGTAGTTTGTCAGGATATTTAGAATCCTCCATGGTAATGAAAGAAAAAGGTGTCCGAAGGAATTCTTCATATTCTTCATATAAATCAAATTTACTACGATTTTTTATAAATTCATCTATCACTATTTCTTCAAGTAAACCAGTATTCATCAGTTCTTCTTTGCCAGCCCTGTATATATGATATGAATCGTAAAAATATTCAAGCAATCTGCTTTTCTTGCTATAAGAAATGTCTTCATTAGTAAGAAACCAATACTGGTAGATTAATTCGTTCATTTACATATCCTCCCAGTATTTTTTATCAAGACCACGATACAGCAACGCTTCCTGCAAATGTATTCTTTTGATATTCTCACTTCCATCCATATCTGCTATAGTTCTCGCAACTTTTAAAACCTTGTGATAAGTTCTGGCTGTGAGAGAATATTTCTCGTACATTTCTTCCATATAATAGGAATCTTCATCCTCAAGCGGACAAAATTTTTCCATATAATTACTAGGTATCTGACTATTGTAGGAGAAGCCATAATCCCTAAAACGCTCTTTTTGTATTTTATGAACATGGCATACTCTATTTCGGATAGTTTCCGAAGATTCATTATTATGCTTTTCTGCAATATGCTTAAACTGGAGCGTAGGCGCCTCCACGCAAATATCTATCCTATCAAGCAATGGCTGTGATATTTTGGAAAGATATCTTTGAATGGATGCTCTTGTACAATGACATCTGTTTATATCCGGGTAATAACCACAGGAACAAGGATTCATCGCCGCAACAAGCACAAAATCAGCTGGAAATGAAAAACTACCTGTAGCTCTTGCAATATTAACATGTTTGTCTTCAAGGGGCTGGCGTAGAATTTCCAATGTGGACTTGTTGAATTCAGTAAGCTCGTCTAAAAATAATACGCCTCCATGAGCCAAGGATATTTCTCCTGGCCTAGGGACAATCCCTCCACCAACAAGACCTTGAGCTGAAATTGTATGATGAGGACTTCTAAATGGCCTACTTTTAATAAGTCCAAGTCTTTCATCAAAAAGCCCTGATACAGAATAAATCTTTGAAAGTTCCATTTGCTCATCTGAATCCATAGGTGGCAATATGGAAGGAATACATTTTGCAAGCATTGATTTTCCAGCACCTGGAGGTCCTACCATTAAAAGATTATGCATTCCTGAAATTGCTACTTCACAAGCTCTTCTAAGAGATTTCTGACCATTAATCATTGAAAAATCAAAGCTATTATCATCTTCCTTTAAAATTAAAGGACATTCATCCTCTGAAGATTTAAAGGAACCTTCATTAATAATTTCTATAACGTCCTTTAGACGCTTTACCCCTATAGCAATAATTTCAGGAACCAGTTTTGCCTCCATTAAATTTTCCCATGGAACTATTACAATGCCTATATTATTCTTTTTTGCTTCCATAACCATAGAAAGCACACCATTAACAGGCTGAATTTTGCCATCTAAGCCTATTTCTCCTATTAGGCAGATATTTGATAGGCTATCTGCGGTAATAATGCCTATTGCCGATAAAATCGCCACAGCTACAGGCAAATCAAAGCCGGCACCAGTTTTTCTTATGCTTGCTGGGGATAAATTTACTGTGATTCTTTTAATTGGTAAAGCATAGCCTTCATTTTTAAGAGCTGCTCTTACACGCTCCTTTGCCTCCTTTACCTCCGATGAAAGATAGCCAACCATCTCAAACATAGGCATACCTTCAGATATATCTGCTTCTACAGATATAAGTTTTGAATCGATACCAAAAATAGTAGCGGTATTTACAATACTATACAATTAATCTCCTGGGGATTTAATTATGAATATAAAAAAGACAGGTGTTATATTAACATACACCTGTCCAAAAATCAATTTAAAAACTAACGAATTCTTTCTGTAAGACCAAGTTTCTTATGAACCTTGCGAAGAGTTTTATTAGCGAAATATGATGCTTTTTCTGCATTTTCCTTGATGCATTCATTGATATAGGTCTTATCCTGCTCAAGCTCTGCACATCGCTTATGGAATGGATCAAGCATATCTGCAACTGACTCTCCTACTGCAAGCTTAAAATCACCATAGCCCTTTCCTTCAAACTCACGAGCCACTTCGTCCATTGTCTTTCCTGTGACAACACCATATATATCCATAAGATTTGAAACACCTGGCTTGTTCTCTACATCATAGCGAACTTCAGCATCTGAATCTGTAACAGCCTTCTTGAACTTGCGAATGATAGCATCTCTATCATCTGTAAGATAAATAGTAGCGTTCACATTTTCGTCTGACTTTGACATCTTCTTTGTTGGCTCTGCAAGGGACATAATTCTTGCTCCGCTCTTTGCAATAAAGCCATCAGGTATAGTAAATACATCACCGTAGATATTATTAAAACGCTCGGCAACATCACGGCAAATCTCTAAATGCTGCTTTTGATCTGCGCCAATTGGAACTAAATCAGTTTGGTAAAGAAGGATATCTGCTGCCATAAGAGCTGGATATGTAAAAAGACCAGCATTAATATTGTCCGCATGCTTTGCAGATTTATCCTTGAACTGTGTCATTCTATTAAGCTCACCCATATAAGTAAAGCAATCAAGAACCCATCCTAACTCAGCATGAGCTGGAACATGTGACTGAAAATAAATACAGTTTTTCTTTGGGTCTAACCCAGCAGCCACATACTGTGTATAAATTCTTCGAGCATTCTGCTTAAATTCTGTAGGATTTTGTCTAACAGTAAGTGAATGTAAATCCATTACTCCAAAAAAACAATCATAATCCTCATGTAAATTAACCCAATTCTTTAATGCTCCTATATAATTTCCAATAGTAAGCTTTCCTGTAGCCTGCATACCAGAATATAATACTTTTCTTTCTTTTTCCATTTCCCTATCTCCAATTACTTGTTTTTTAATATTTCTCTGCGAATATAGTCATTTGTTGCTGCTTCGCCGTATTTCGCCAAGTGATTAAGCATATCTTCTAGAAGTTTGGCAGTATTTGGATGCATCATATACTTAGCCTTGCCTTTTTGATAATATTCTAAAGCACTGCTATCTGTGTAGGCATCCTTCTGATAGGTCTTACACGCTGCAACTCTATCACAATACATTTCAACCACATAACGTACTGGCATTTCCATACCTGTCATTTCATGATTTTCAGTAAGACCATAATCTATCCAATATTCAAGATGATGCTTGTTTCTGCCTTTGTGATGAAGCCAGGCCATTGACACACCTGTAGCTTCTCTTTCTGCATTGTTTGGGCTTTTATCACCTTGAAAATATTTTGCTCCCACAGAGAATTCTACCCATGAATATTTTGATAAATCATGTGTTAGTCCCTGCCAATACAATCCAACGGCGAAACATCCTTTCATAACTAGAAGTTTGTGATGATTAATCGTTTTAAAATGTTCCCATGCTTTCATTAAAAATCTTTATCTCCTAAGCCTTATTTCGTTCAACTTTGATGCCAACCAAAACGCTTATAGAGCTGCCTGGAACCTTTATAGACTGCTGGTCATGAATAGGCTTTGGCGTAAAATCGCTCTTGTCGGTAAATTCAGCTGTATTAAAGCATAAGCGCCATCGTTTACCAGGTGATAGTAAAGGTAACGCCATACTCACACTGTCATAGTGGAAGTTGTAGCATACAAAAACTTCTTCGTTTTCCTTTACATATGCACCATTATATAAAACGCCAAGAGACTTTTGTTCCTCTCCTATGCTCATCATCCAAGGTTCCGAACCATGAAATGACATGTCCGGAAGTCCAAGATGCTTGTAATCATTCATTAGAAATGGAGTCTCTACCCTAAGACATTTGTGGTTTTTTCTAAATTCTACAAGCTCAGATACAAAGCGGGCTAGTGTAGCCTTGCTTTTATTTTTTGCAAAGCAAGTATATCCGATTTTATTGTCCTGACAATATGGATTGTTATTACCCATGTGAGTAGCGGCCATCTCATCAGCTGCCACAAAAAGAGGCACACTCTGAGCGAGCATAAGCGCAACAAAAGCATTTCTCATTTCTCTAAATCTATTGGCATTAATGGTTTTATTGTTAGTTTTGCCTTCTATGCCGTAGTTAAAGGAGAAGTTATTGTTTGTACCATCTCTATTCTCCTCACCATTATCGTAGTTGTGCTTTTCACCATAGGAATAAGAATCCCAAAGAGAAAATCCGTTTACATTGGCCATGTAGTTGACAAAGCCATAGGCAGCATTTTGTCTGCGCATATGATTTGCAAACTGAATCATACTACCATTCATATGGTTTTGAATCTGACGAGTCACGTTCATAAAGGAATCATTGTAGATGAACAAATGCTTTTTACCAGACTCTGTACATAGTATTTCTTCTGGAATGAACTCATAAAAAATCTTTGTATCAGCAAGATATGGTTCTGCAGCAATGCGCTCGATTGGTGCATTACAGCCAACAATATGAAAACCATCCACATGGAAATATTTTACATAGTATTTGAGGCACTCTATCTGCATGTCATCAGATGTTGCCGTATCAAATGTCATTTCCATAATAAGTTCCATGCCATTTTTATGGAGAGTGCTGATGAGATTTCTCATGCCATCCATCGGACTATTGGCATTACCAAAATAGGATGCCTTTGGAGCGAAATAATTAGCTGCTCCAAATCCCCAATAATTGATTTTTTCTGTATATTCCAGCTCATGGCGGATTTTACCATTAGCGGTGATGTTTGCTTTGTTTTCAAGGAAAAGCTCCTCGAAATCATATATAGGCATAATTTCAACAGTGGTGATTCCAAGCTTTTTCAGATAAGAAAGCTTGGACAATAGGCCTTTATGACTGCCTACCTTTGCATCAGACATGTTGAAGCCAGCTGTAAAGCCTCTCATATGAAGCTTGTACATAATCATATCCTGTGGGGCCACAGAAACTTTTGTATCTTTCCAGTCCTTCTCTATGTGAGAAATACCAGAATATACTACAAACTGATTTTTTCTTCTAGATTCCACATCAGCCCATACATCTCTACCAACCACCGCTGTAGCGTATGGGTCAATATATTTTCTGTCATCCTCCTTTAAAAGGTAACACAAATTATTTGGATTAACGCCAGAAATCTGTACAGAATACACTCTTCCTACGGAGTAATCCTCTGTTAACTCTATTAAAGAAAGCTGTTTCTTTGTGGATTTGTCGAATAAAATGATAGAGATTTTCTTGGACGATGGTGCAACAGAAAATGTAAAGATTACTGATTCCCTTCCACTAACACGTGGCCCAAATTCTCTAAAATCTCCCTTTGAAATGTTCATATAAAAGCCCCATCTTTAAAGTTTAGTGTATTAATTTGCCTAAAATTCAATAAATGACTAGACATAACCACTGATGAATTATATCATAAGGCTATGTCTTAAACAAATAAATCTTTATAAGGAGTATCAAATGGACGATAATCAGATGTTTCCAGTTGACAACGAAGACGATGATGTAGTTGTTACACTAAGCTTAGATGATGGATCAGAGGTAACCTGTGAAATTCTTACAATCTTTGATGTAGATGACCAGGATTACATTGTTCTCTTACCACTTGACGCAAACGGCGAGCCTAATCAGGATGGCGAAGTTTATATCTATCGTTATTTCGAAGATGAAACCGGCGCCCCATCACTTGACAATATTGACAATGATGATGAATACGCTGCTGTTTCAAAGCGTTTTGACGAAATCTGCGAAGAGGATTTTGGTGAGTAGTTCAACTAAATACACATTTCATCTAAAAATCGGGACTTGTCCCGATTTTTTTTATTATTGTAGGAAAGGTAAAGATTCCTTTTACATCTAGTAATTCCAACGTAGAACAGGCGCCTTTCTGCCTCAATATCATCCTTGTTCTCTATGCGATTCGATGGGATAATCCCTTCATTACAGGCAATAATAAAAACATTTTCAAATTCCAGGCCTTTGCTTGAATGAAGAGTATATAAGCCTATTTTCCCAGTCTTTTCTACTGCCCTATTTTTATTTTCATAATCAATCTTGAGCTTCAGTATATTCAGCCTATCAACTGCCTGTGAAATGGTTCTTAAGTCCTTAAAAACCCCGGTAATGAACTCTAATACTTCGAGATATTCCCCATAATCCTCTTCTTTTTTCGCGGCCTCTTCCATTAAAAATTGTTCATAACCAACAGCTTTTCTAATGTAATTAATTGCAGCCCCTGGGGACATTTTTCCAATTAATTCAATATCCGACCACAGGCTCTCCATATTTTTATAACAAGAATAATGATTTCTATAAAAATCAAGCATCTTTTCTTTATCAACCCCTGCTGCCACCGATTGTCTGTGAAGATATCGATTTGGTCTATTCATTATGGAAAGCATTCTTGCTTTAGTGTAATTACCTAACGCAAGCTGAAAATAAGCTTCTATATCCGATATTATGAAATGGGAATATATATTTGGCATCTGTTCTTTTAGGTAAAATGGAAGTTTTTCTGAAAGAAGCCTATCAACCATATATCTGGCGTCTGAATGATTTCGATACAAAATTGCCATCTCATCATAAGGTTGTCCCATCCCATGGCACCTTTTAATTTCCGCTATTACAGCCTCTGCCTCATCTACTGGTGATTTTTTATCTAAAACGATTATATTTCCTGATTCATTGGTACTTTTTATTTCCTTTTCAAAACGTTTTACATTCTTTCCTATAATATTGGATGCAGCTTTCACAAGATTTGCAGGGTTTCTATAGTTATAATCAAGAATTATCTTTTTAGCACCTGGATAAACTTCCATAAATTCTTTCATAATATCTGGATTAGCCCCTCTAAAACCATATATAGACTGGTCATCATCCCCTACGCAAAATAAATTATCAGTATTTGCACTAAGCATTCTAATTAAACGAAATTGCAAGTCATTCATATCCTGCATCTCATCCACTAAAAAATAGGAAAATCTTTCTTGCCATCTCTTTAGGACCTCTGGCTTTTGTTCAAACAGAGTATAGGCTTTGATAAGCATATCATCAAAATCAATGACCTTGTACTTTTCCTTAATGTCTTCATATGCCTTAATAAAGCCCCTCAATCCATGTATATCCACGTATTTAGGTTCATAGCAATTTAAATCTATCATTGAATTGTTTACAGCGGAAAGCTCAGAAATATAGGCATTTACAAGGACTGTGTCCTCAGTATTAACCTTTGCTAAATTCAATGCTTCCTTGAGAATTCGAATCCTATGAGTACCCATTACTATATCACTGGGCCTATATCCCAATTCCTTTTGAAGAATTCCCCAAAACAAAGAATGGAACGTTCCAAAGGTCACAGGGTGTGAAAACTCTGATAACCTGTTGAAACGTTCCTTCATTTCAATGGCAGCCGCCTTAGTAAAAGTAATTACCAAGATTTCATTGGCTGATACACCAGAATCCACAAGTGTCTGAACACGTTTTGTAAGTACAGCTGTTTTGCCACTGCCTGGCCCAGCTATAACAAGACAGGGTCCATTTCTATGAAGGACCGCCTGTTTCTGTGCATAATTAAGCTCCATATACCCTATTGCTTAATCATAGTCAACCAAATAATCTGCCTCAATATTCTATTTTGACCAGCAAATCCTTGCCAGTGAAACCTACGACAGCTTTTCGATAGCTGCCTTGATACGCTTGATAGACTCTTCCTTGCCAAGGATTTCCATCAACTCCGTTGCGCCGCCTGGTGTCATCTGCTTTCCTGAAACTGCAGTACGCACTGGCCAGAGAACGTATCCATTCTTGTATTCATGCTCTGTTGCAAATCCTGAAAGAAGTGAATAGAGAGCATCGTTTGAGTAGTCATCCTGTGCCTCAAGAACAGGGAGTAGCTCCTTGAGAACTGCAAGTGAAGACTCCTCGTTTGTCTTCATTTTTTTGTGAGTGTACATAGAGCTATCATACTCAGGTACTGCATCAAAGAAATCTACATGATCCTTGATATCTGGGAAGATTTCGATTCTTGTCTGAACCATCTTTGCAATCTTTTTAAGGTCATAGTCTCCCTTAATGTATTCCTTAAGATATGGCTCTGCCATCTCGTAGAACTTATCAAAGTCCATAGCTTTCATGTATTCACCGTTCATCCACTTAAGCTTTGTAATGTCAAAAACGGCTGGTGACTTTGAAATACGATGATAATCAAATTCCTTAACAAGCTCCTCAAGTGAGAAAATCTCATTATCATTTTCTGGTGACCATCCAAGAAGAGCTACAAAATTAACAACAGCCTCTGTAAGGAAGCCCTGTTCGATTAAGTCCTCATATGAAGAGTGACCTGAACGCTTAGAAAGCTTCTGGTGCTCTTCGTTTGTGATAAGTGGGCAGTGGATGTATTTTGGTACTTCCCAACCAAATGCCTCGTAAAGACGATTATACTTTGGTGATGATGAAATATATTCATTACCGCGAACAACGTGTGTGATTCCCATAAGGTGATCATCTACTACGTTAGCAAAATTGTATGTAGGATATCCATCAGACTTGATTAGAATCATATCATCAAGCTCTGAATTGTCTACTGTAATCTCTCCGTAAAGTTCATCTACAAATGTAGTTGTACCTGTGCGAGGATTGTTCTGACGAATAACATAAGGCTTTCCTGCTGCAAGATTAGCCTCTACCTCTTCTTTTGATAAATTAAGACAATGCTTATCATAAATGTGAATTTCCTTATCTCCAATGACCTGTTTGCATTCTGCCAGACGCTCATCATCACAGAAGCAATAATATGCCTCTCCTTTTTCTACAAGCTTTTTAGCATATTCTAGATAAATACCTGCAGCCTGACGCTCTGACTGAACATATGGTCCAACACCCTTGTCCTTGTCTGGGCCCTCATCATGAATAAGGCCTGTAGCTGCAAGTGTTCTGTAGATAATATCAACAGCACCCTCAACAAGACGCTCCTGATCTGTGTCTTCGATTCTAAGAAGGAAATCTCCCCCCTCATGCTTTGCTACTAAATATGCATAAAGAGCTGTACGAAGATTACCTACGTGCATACGACCAGTTGGTGATGGTGCGAAACGTGTTCTTACTTTACTCATTGTAAATCCTCTCAAACTTAATTTAGGATTGCAGAAATAATGCAATCCTAAATTATTCTATACCATTTTTGTAATTTTTCAAGTAAGGATTTGTGTTAGTTTGTACTTTCCTCGCTTGTATCCTGTTGCATTTGGCCTCTAGGACCGCCACCATTCATCTGTGGCTTTGTTCCGTCAAAATCTTCTGGCATCTCACCTTCTGGCATTTGGCCGCGGCCACCGCCCATTCCTGGACCACCTTGTCCCATTCCAGAGTTGGTATCACCTGTAATATTTACTTCGCCGCCATTTTCTGTGATAGGGCTGTTAGTTCCGCCTGATGCTGTGACTGTACCTCCATTGATGATTACTGATGCCTGGTCAGCATCAAGTCCACCTTCCGGAACATCAGCACCTGTTGCATTAACAGTTCCACCGTTAATTGTGATACAGCCATCATAGTTTCCGTTGCTATCAATAGCATCCCCATGAGAACTTGTAACTGTAACCTCACCATCGTTGATTTCGATGTAGTTACCTGCATTCAAGCCATCATCTACGGCTGTTATGTTAATTGAGCCACCATTTATATATAGATTTCCCTTTGCTTCAATGCCTTCATCTTCGCTGTTGCCTGTAATCGTTCCTCCAGTGATTACAAACATGTCCTCGCTTTCGATAAGATCACTGACCGAAGTGATGTCGATGTTACCTCCATCTATACATACAAGATCGTTGGCATTGATGCCGTCAGTTCCATTTGAAATGATATTGATGGTGCCGGCTTCAATGTAAATCTTGTCATCAGAAGTAATACCATGCTTATGATTTGCAGTGATGTTTAATGTGCCCTCACCAAGAACAATTATATCATCCTCGCAAGATATTACGCCCTTTCCTATCTCCTCTCCAGTCTCTGAATCTGTTGCATATTCGCTGCTATCAGTAAGGGTATTCTCTGTACCTTCTGCAAGCTCTATATAAAGATTCTTCACCTGGGCTCCATAGATAACAGGACCATTTGTGCTTGTAAGATCAACGCCATTTAATATAAGCTTTACATTGTCTTCAGTATTAATCACTATTGAGCAAGCTGATGAAGTGCCTGTTAAAGTGTATGCGCCACCCTCAGTTATGTATAAAACGCCGTCCTCATCGCTGGCACCAGTGCCATCTATAGTCATTCCAGTTTCGGAAAATGTTATAGTTGCTGCTTCTTCCCAGTCAGTCTTTATTGTAAGTATATTATATTCAGTGGATGCTTCCACACTTTCAGATGCAACGCCCTCTATCTGGGCTGTCTCCGTTGTACTTTCAGATGCACTATCTGTAGAACTATTATTTGAGCCACAGGCCACAAGAGATGCTATTAACATTGCTGAAAGCATGCTCATTACTATTCGTCTCTTCATAATTACAACTCCTCTGCTTCATTCACATCACATCTACCACAAATTACAGTAAGATTTCCATTTCTCATTCTGATTTCATCTAAGAACTTCTTCTCATCCTTTTCGTTCTGAAGTTTGATTCTGTAGTTAATTTCATACATTGAACCCATATTAGTTGTTTTAACAGCTAATAGCTTGTGTGAGCTTGTGTATTTTCCAAATAAATCATCAAAAATATCGCTATAATCAAGGTTCTCTGGGATTGTTACTCTCAAATCCTTCTCATCAGCACTTGAGGCACCATACTTGATTGCATCAAGAACAAAATAGATAATACAGATTACAAGAGCCAGGATTGTTGCAAGTGCAAGTTCTCCTATAGCACATACTATACCAATTGTCATAGAAAAGAAAATAAAACTTATATCTCTTGAACTTCCCTGTAATGATCTAAATCTTACTAGTGAAAATGCGCCAAGTACAGCGATAGATGTTCCAAAATTGCCATTTACCACCAAAAGTACGATACATACTAAAATAGGTAGTGTAATCAGTGTTCTGGCAAAGTTTTTGGAAATCTTTGTTCCTGTTTTCATGTATGTAAGGGAGATAATCAGGCCTAGTATTCCTGCTACCACCGAATAAGTTATGGCAAGACTTGTTGTGATTCCTGCCTCTGTTGTTGTAGATAATGCTGTTAAAACTGATTCCATAATTTGTACTCCTTTAAACTAATTCCAAATATTTTTACTATATAACTGCTTTAATTTTTGAGGGTGCAACCGCTTCTTTGATAGATTCATTTTTACTCATTGCAACCTGTCTTTTATAGAAATTTCCGTATTTTGAAAAGGATGTAGGATAAATTTCATATTTAGATAAAAGCCTTGCAAACCAAAGTGGCATTGCCTCAGAAATCTTTACCTCCATAAGTCTTTGGCCTTTTTTCAGAAGATAATCATTATCTTCATCACTGTATAGTGTCAAATTAAAATCTCTGCTTCGGATGTTGATATCAAAAGTCACTCTAAACTCCGGATCTTCTTTACCAAACATTGCAATTCGGTCATAAGCTATGTATCTCTTTGGCTCTAATGTATAGTGATTAAAGAAATAATCGATTTCTTTGAAAATCTGATTAGGATTTGATGGAAGCTTTCCTTCGATTAAATACTGTTCAGCCTCCTCCATCGGAATCGCTACTCTTCTTTTGTTTACAAGCCCCTTGTATTTTTTCTTTATTTCAAGGAAACACATGCTGTCATAGGTTGGCCTGCCATAGCAACGAACTCTGAACTTTTCTTTGTATTTTGGTCCTTCAATAGATGTTCTAATCAATGCATCTGTTGGTGTGTCGTAATAGATATTTCTTATGGTATGCAGCCCATATTCATCTTCTTCCATATACTCATCCAACTCAGCTTTGAAAGCTGTATATGTTTCTTCATCTAATAAAAACTTCTTTTCGTATCTATTAAATACTTTTTGAATCTGTCCCATATGCTTCCCTCCTTCAAACTATCTTGGTTGTTTTGATGGTCTTACTTTATTGCTCCAAAGTGAATGTAAAGTGAAGGTAGCTGGAAGATTAAAGGAAGGTTATGAAAAGAATTTAAAAAGAAAAAAGCAGTCTAGAAATAACATCTAGACTGCTTATAATTATAGTTCATCGTAATTTACTACCATGTTTCGGCCATGTTCTTTTGCATAATATAGAGCTTGATCAGCCTTGCTGATTGTATCATGATAGTTTTCTTTTGGCGTGTATTTGCAAAGGCCAATAGAAATGGTTACTGGGCATATTCCATTATTTGAACTTTCCACATCTACTCTAAGCTTCTCTGCAAGCGCCTTAGCTTGTTCGATAGTATAATCTACCAGGATGACAATAAACTCTTCACCACCCCAACGAATAATAAAATCTCGTCCATATATCTGACTTCTGATTTCAGATGTAACGAACTGAAGTATTCTATCGCCAGCATCGTGACCGTATGTATCGTTTACCTTTTTAAAATAATCAATATCAAACATCAAAAGCACCACATCCTGATTAAAGACGAAGGCTTCTGTCTTCTTATCTATTAACTGATCTATTTTATATCGATTAAATGTACCTGTAAGCTCATCTGAAATAGAGCTGAGCACCAGCTTTTGCCTGATAAGATATTGATCTGCATAGGATGTATCAAATATGTAAAGCATTATGATAACGCCGATATACAATGGTAAAGCCAATGAAATCATTAGCGGGAATGTCTCATAATGATTAAAAGTATTTGAAATGATAATATTGAACAATAAAAGAGCATGTATAATTGCATGATACTTTAAAGGCATTGCAAGGCCGATGGCCAAAAATGCAAAATGCATTATAATGAAACCTTCTCTTGCAAAATCTCTATTTGGCAGGTACCAAATAGCCCATATGGTACACCACATTGCCGCATGCGGCATTATGTAATACAATAGCACGCCACCGACATATGTCTTTATGCGAGGATACAAAGTCCAAAATACAATCATTGGTATGATTATGGAAAATCTGGGAATGATTGTCTCATATGCAAATCGCCCAAACAACTGGCAATCAGAATAGAAATACATCATCTCCAGAATGCCAATTAGCATCGCAGAATATCCGCTTACCTTCTTAAAATACTCAAATTTTGATTGATAGAACTGCTGTCGTTCTTCTTTTTTAATCTTAGATTTAATCATGTAGTTATTATAATGCGATAAATCTTTGTTGGCAACTCGTTGGTATATCCTGCCGTTTATAACACTTCTACAAATCGCATAAACGCATCCATTCCCTCTTTTGTGTTTTTATAAACTCCAGCACACTCTAATACTTGGCAGAAAACCTTACCTATTTCCTGCTTAAGAATTTCATGAACATTGCTCTCATCTATCTTGTCGTAATTCTTTGAGAACTCATCTACCCAATCAGCATGCTTTGCAAGAGCCTCATCACTGCGTAAATCCTTGCCGTTAACAATAAAATCTGCAAGCTGCTCCATCTCGCCTTTAAGTCTGCTAGGCAAAACTGCAAGTCCCATAACTTCAATTAGGCCGATGTTTTCTTTCTTAATATGATGAAGATGTGCGTGTGGATGATAAACTCCAAGTGGATGCTCTTCTGTTGTAATGTTGTTTCTAAGAGCAAGGTCAAGTTCAAAGAAGTCTCCGCTTTTTCTTGCGATAGGTGTGATTGTATTGTGCTTCTCTCCATCAGTCTCAGCAAAGATAAATGCGGCCTCATCAGTGTATCCTCGCCATACATTTAGGATATGCTCTGCCAAATTGATGATTCGCTTTTCATCCTTACACTGCAATCTGATTACCGAAAGTGGCCATTTAACAATACCAGCCTTTACATCCTCAAAGCCCTTAACTGTAAATTCCTTAATTATAGGAGCCTTTTCCATTGCAAATGTATAATGTCCCCCCTGGAAATGATCATGACTGAGAATAGAGCCCCCTACTATTGGAAGATCTGCATTACTTCCGAGGAAATAATGTGGAAATAGCTTTATAAAATCAAAAAGCTTTACAAATGTAGCTCGCTCTATTTTCATAGGCGTATGTATGCCATTAAAGACTATACAGTGTTCGTTGTAATAAACGTATGGGCTATACTGAAATCCCCATTTGCTGTCATTAATAGTGATTGGAATTATACGATGATTCTCTCTGGCAGGATGATTTGTTCTGCCGGCATACCCTTCGTTTTCCATACATAGCTGACACTTTGGATAAGCTGACTGCTTAGCATTTTTCGCTGCAGCGATAGCCTTTGGATCCTTCTCTGGCTTAGAAAGATTGATAGTGATATCAAGTGTTCCATAATCAGTTTCTGTGGTCCACTTTAAGTCCTTTTTAACCCTGTATGTACGAATATAATCAGAGCTGCGACTCAGATTGTAGAAATAATCTGTGGCAGCCTCAGCCCCTTTATTCTTATATATATCATTGAATTTATCTATCACCTGTGATGGTCTAGGGCAAAGGCAATTCATAAGCTTGGTATCAAATAAATCCCTGTATGTCACTGAATCTTCAATTATGCCTCTTTTCACTGCTTCATCAAGCAAATCTTTTAAAACATCCTCTAAAACGATATTTTCTAAATCACAATCTGGATCGGTATACTCATCTTCCTTCATGCAATCTAGCAATAAATTTGTAGTATAGATTCGCTCACACTCAGGTGTAAGCCCTGCATCAATACCATATTGAACTAATTTCTTAATTGATTCCTGTAACATAAATTCCTCCTGATATCAAAGAGTAATATACTCGTATTATTGAATAATAGTTTTGCAAAAAAATCCAGAGGATTTATCCTCTGGATTAATTTTACACCTTTGATATTTTTTACATCAATTAAAGAAACAGCCAAAACTTGCAAAAACGACTGTAATAATATGTTTCATCAACATTTTTGTATATTTAATAGTCATGAGGCAATACAATTAAGCTGCTTTCTCTTCCTCTTCCTTATTACGGCTAGCCTTATTAACATGCTGTGCATAAAGAGTCTTTCCTGCTATTGTTGCAAGAACAAGTGAAAGTATCACAAGAAGGACAGCGATTGCAGCCTGAACAAGAGCCCAGCCATCTGCTTCTCCTGCGTTGTAAACTGTAAGCTTTGCTGTGATAGTCTGAACAAGTGAGCAAATAGTTACAGCAAGCATGAATACCATAGGAACATAGAACATCTTATTGTTTTTACCAACGCTTCCAAGCCATGTACATACAGCAAGAAGACCTACTGCAGCAAGAAGCTGGTTGGCAGCACCAAAGAGTGGCCATATCTTAGTGTATCCTGTCATTCCAAGGCTTACACCCAAAACTACGGTTATACCTGTAGATACATAAGGGTTAGCAAGAACCTTCTTATATCCTGTAAGATCCTTTGCTGTCTGTCCCTGCTCAACAAAGAATTCCTGGAACATGTATCTTGCAAGACGTGTAGCTGTATCAAGTGATGTAAGGCAGAAAATTGAAACTGCAAGAATAAGCATCTGATACATAATATTTTGAATACCAGGAGCAAATGATGCAAACATTGCAGAAAGACCACCTGCGAATACCTGAGTTGGACTTGCGTAAGTTCCATCAGATGCAGATTTCCATACGAAGCCGATAGCACAAAGTGAAATTACTGCTACCATACACTCTATAAGCATAGAGCCATAAGCAACAGGCTTTGCATTTTTTTCGTTATCAAGCTGCTTTGATGATGTACCTGATGATACAAGTGAATGGAAGCCTGAAATTGCACCACAAGCTATTGTTACAAATAATGCTGGAAAAGCTGTACCTGTTGTAAATACGCCAGTTCCCTTAAGAGATGCATCACCCATTGCTGGAACAGCAAACTCGCCATGACCTGTAAATACTGCACCAAGTACCGCTACAACGCCTGCAGCAATCATAAAGTAAAGTAGGAATGAGCTAAGATAATCTCTTGGCTGAAGCAAAATCCATACAGGTGTAACAGATGCTACAAGGATATATGCTCCTACAACCCACATCCATGTGTTATATGAAAGTGAAATTGGATGGAAGTTAAGGCCAATAGCTACAATAGCGATAATTCCAATGCAACCTGCTACTGAAGCTATTCCGATATTAGCGTTTTTTCTGTAAACGAAAAATCCAAATACCATAGCAAGTGCAATGAATAAAATAGAAATCATCGCTGTAGACTCATTAGCTACAAGTGCAGCTCCTTCAACAGCAACACCTGCTGCTGTTGTTGAACCAAAAGTGCTTGCAACAATTGAGCTAAATGCTGCTACTACCAATATAAGTGTTAGATAACTAAAAGTAATAAAAAGCTTTTTTGCTTTTCTACCCATTGAATCGTCAATGATTTCGCCAATAGACTGTCCTTTGTGACGAAGGGATGCAAATAGTGCGCCAAAATCATGGACACCGCCGAAGAAAATACCTCCGATAAGAACCCAAAGTAAAACAGGAACCCATCCAAAAACAGCTGCCTGAATTGGGCCGTTGATAGGACCTGCACCTGCGATTGATGAAAAGTGATGTCCCATAACTACAGGTGTTTTTGCTGGAACATAATCCATGCCATCCTCTAGTTCGTGAGCTGGGGTTTTGCGATTAACATCAATTCCCCATTGTTTAGCAAGCCATCCGCCGTAAAAAACATATCCGGCGACCAGAATTAAGATACTTGCTATAAGTAATACTGCTGAATTCATAACGTTTTTCCTCCTTGTTATGCTAACCTTTTTTTGTTTATAAAAGCATCTTCGAACATTTTTCGAAGCTCTTTCCCGGTTCTGCTAGTGCAAACAGAATTAGTATCAAGGCTGGCAACTATTACTCGCCCTTCACTATGACCCCTAAAATTAAACAGGTAGCCCTTATCAAAATTGAACTTTCTGATTGCTTTTTGTGTTTCTTTATCTGGTGTTTTATCAGATATAATCACAAATGTAAGATAACTGCACATGTGATCTTTTTCTGGGTATTTCTGATTTTTTCTTACAAGACAAGGCTCCGCCGATTCTTCGATAAAACTCTTTATTTCATTAAGTTTATCTAAAGATACCTCCTGCTCCTTTATAAAAAAGACATGTTCATATGCCTTTATCGCCCAAAGTTTTGCTTCTTTTTTTAATACATATCTTTCCCCGAAAGAACTGAAGAATGCATAGGCAGGAAAAACCTCAGAACCCATTTCAAAATCTTTTGTAATATCAAAGTTTGATTTGTATCTTAGAAGTAACTCATCCATGTACGCTTCTGGGGTCATTTTGCACCTTCTTTCTTTTGTCGAAATTATATTGAAAATGTATTATGCGACAAAATAGTATTATGGCGTTAAACTCTTTGCTGCTTTAACGCGTTAAATCGTTAATGTGTATTATAGACCTTCTTTAATGAATTGTCACCAATAAAATTAAAAAAGCTGCTTTATGATTCGTATCAAATCAAAAAGCAGCTTTGCGGTTTCAGAGATTTCCATCTTAACCAACTTCTTTCAATATATCATTAATGTAAATTTCTAAGTATGAGTCACTACCCTTTATCAGATTATTCTTCCTCAATAAATTAACCAGGACTTTTGCTATTTCCTCTGCCGTAGCTATTACATTATCCTTCATATTTATATTTCTCGGATTATATGCATTAAATCTCCAGGCAGCATCATCACTTATAGTAGAGGCTAGCTTTTTGATTAGCATTGCATACTCCCCATCATTATCTAGCTCATATAAAGCTTTATAAGTCCATTTATAATATGGCGCAAACTTTCTATTGAGCAAGAAATATAGCTCCATAGCAGCCTCAAGACCTTTTGATCTACAAAGTTCAGCGGCCACTATATCATTTCTAGTCATACATCTAGCATAGTTTACCTGAAGTGCAGCAGAAAACTGATGGAGCTCATTAACTATTCTTCTTCTCCAGATGCTATCAGGATAATAACCTAATAGAAGATTTCTAAATTTAGTAAACTCACCTAAATCATCTCTGAAAACCTCGCCATTTGTTGCTGTAGCAAGGCAGCTATGCTCTAAACTAAGCCAATCGTTTTCCGTAATAATACATTCCTTTGTATTGCAATCAATATAAAGAATGTTTGAGTAAAACGACCTTATAGTCATAACTCCTCTTCTCTCTTGAAGTCGTTCGGTAAGATTTTCACCACCATATTGCATTGCTAGTTCATTATATGCAATGGATAAAAGGCATCCTATTTCATCAAAGTCTTCATCCGTAAGCCATAAGCATACACCAGTACCAAAATCGTGGTCTCTAGACATGTAATCATCATAGCCAAAGCAATCGGAACCCTCGCCTGCTAATCCCACTGCTATTCTTGATTCATATTCTGGAAATTTCTCTTTTATCATAGGAGCCACTTTATTCTCATAGAATCTCCGGCTCTTTTCGAACTCTGTGTTTTGCATTATTCCCCCAATCATTCCCTATTAATCAGCAATAATTTCTACTCCTGCATCCCTCATTTCTGGAAGCTCTTTCAAGTAGAAATTGTCATTCATGGCCGCTACCGAGTCAAGATAGATTTTTGTCGTATAGCCTCTCTTTACTGCATCCATAGCAGTGCGTGCAACACAACATCTTCCATCTATGCCCACCATATTAATGACATCTACATTTAGACATTCGATAAATGATACAAACTCTTCTGATGAAAATGCGCTAGGCCATCTTTTAGTAAAACTGCAATCTGATACTATATCAAGGTCATCCGCAAGATTGTAATTATCTATATTTTCGATTTTCCCTACATTTCTTACATATACAACAGGTACATCTGCTTCAACAGCCTCTTTAATCCTGTTATTAACTCGCATGATTAAATCAGGCTCATAGCTATTCATATATTTTTGTTGCATATCAATTACAAGAAGTATCTCCATAAATTCAGTATATCACCTTTATTTAAAGTATTTTATATATATTTTTATCACTTTCAACACTTTATATAAAATGAAACAAAAAAGGACTCAGCAACTATCACTGATAGTAACTGAATCCATATTTTTATAAATCATCTATAGCATCTTTGATTTTGCCAGCAAAACCTTTTTTCTTTTTCTCTGACTTTACAGCCTTAGGGCCGCCAGAGATGGTGTTGCCTGTGAGCTCATCAAACTTGCGAAGAGCTTCTTTTGCGTCCTTTGAAAGTCCTGTAGGAACCTGAACAACAAGTGTAACGTATTGGTCGCCACGAACATTTCTATTTCTAAGTGAAGGGATTCCCTTACCACGAAGTCTGATTGTAGTATCAGTCTGAGTTCCAGGCTTGACCTCGTAGCTTACCTTTCCATCTAGTGTATCAATAATTACTTCACCACCAAGTGTTGCCTGTGCAAATGATATTGGTGCTGATGAATAGATATCCATATCTCTACGCTGGAAAATAGGGTGATTTGCTACGATTACCTCTACCAGTAAATCACCTCGTGGGCCACCATTTCTGCCTGGCTCACCCTTTTCGCGGATACGAACGCTTTGACCATTATAAATACCTGCAGGAATTGATACAGAAATCTTTTTCTTACGAGCAACATAACCTGTTCCGTTACAATCAGGACATGGAGTATCGATAACCTGTCCACTTCCATGACAATCAGGACAAGTAGTAACATTCTGAACCATTCCAAAGAGTGACTGCTGAGACATCATTACACGTCCCTTACCACCACACTTTGTACATGTACGCTTGCTTGTTCCAGGCTTTGCACCAGAACCATGACAAGCTGCACATTCGTCCTTAAGAACGATTTCAAGCTCTTTTTCACAGCCAAAAGCTGCTTCTTCAAATGTGATGTGAACAGCTGCACGTAGATTTGCTCCACGCATTGGGCCATTAGATGCACGACCGCCACCACCAAAGAAGCTACCAAAAATATCTCCAAAGATATCACCGAAATCCATACCTGAGAAGTCGAATCCACCAGCGCCGCCACCGCCATTTTCAAATGCTGCATGACCAAACTGATCGTATTGACGTCTCTTATCTGGATCTGAAAGGATTGCATAAGCTTCAGAAGCCTCTTTAAACTTCTTCTCAGCTTCTGCATCACCTGGGTTCATATCTGGGTGATACTTCTTTGCGAGCTTTCTATATGCACTTTTTAGCTCACTATCTGAGGCTGTCTTGGAAACCCCAAGGACCTCATAATAATCACGTTTTTGTTCTGCCATTGTTTATCAATCCTTCTATTATCTTTACATAAGGTTAATGAGCGCAATCGGAAAAGCGCTCATTAATTTTGCTTCGCAAAACAGGAATTTCGAAATCAAGTTTCGAAATTCCTGCCATATCGGACTAAGAATTTCTGATGAAATTCTTAGACCTCTTTGAAGTCAGCGTCTACGACGTCGTCGTTTGCTGGGCCCTGAGCACCTGCTCCTGCTCCAGCGCCTGCTCCTGTAAACTGGCTCATATCTGGGCCTGCACCTGCAGCACCGCCCTGTGCCTGCTGTGTCTGCTCGTACATCTTAGCAAATACCTTCTGAGCTGACTGTGTAAGCTTCTCCTGAGCTGCCTTAAGCTCTCCGATCTGAGAATCGCTCATCTCCTCTGGACTGCTGTACTGATCAAGAAGCTTCTGAGCTGCTTCGATATCAGCCTCAACTGCTGCCTTATCAGCTGCGTCAATCTTGTCACCTACTTCATCAAGAGCCTTCTTTGTCTGGAATACAAAGCTCTCAACATCGTTTCTTGTATCAACAGCTTCCTTACGCTTCTTATCCTGAGCCTCATACTCCTGAGCCTCTTTAACTGCCTTCTCGATATCATCATCAGACATGTTAGAACCAGCTGTGATTGTGATGTGCTGCTCCTTACCTGTTCCAAGATCCTTAGCAGATACGTTAACGATACCGTTAGCATCAATATCAAATGTAACCTCGATCTGTGGTACACCTCTCATTGCTGGTGGGATACCATCAAGTCTGAACTGTCCAAGTGACTTATTATCCTTAGCAAACTGACGCTCACCCTGTACAACGTTGATATCAACGGCTGTCTGGTTATCAGCTGCTGTAGAGAAGATCTGGCTCTTCTTTGTAGGGATAGTTGTGTTTCTTTCGATAAGTCTTGTTGCAATACCACCCATTGTCTCGATAGAAAGTGAAAGTGGTGTTACATCAAGAAGAAGGATATCGCCTGCACCAGCATCGCCAGCAAGCTTACCACCCTGGATAGAAGCACCGATAGCTACGCACTCATCTGGGTTAAGAGTCTTGCTTGGCTCGTGACCTGTAAGAGCCTTTACCTTATCCTGAACTGCTGGGATTCTTGTAGAACCACCAACAAGAAGTACCTTAGAAAGCTCTGATGCGTTAAGACCTGCATCCTTAAGAGCCTGATTAACAGGGCCTGCTGTAGCTTCAACAAGATCATGTGTTAACTCATCAAACTTAGCACGTGTAAGGTTCATATCAAAGTGCTTTGGACCTTCTGCTGTAGCTGTGATAAATGGAAGGTTGATGTTTGTAGTTGTTGCAGAAGAAAGCTCCTTCTTAGCCTTCTCAGCTGCTTCCTTAAGTCTCTGAAGGGCCATCTTGTCTGTAGAAAGATCTACACCCTCAGCTGCCTTAAACTCAGCAAGCATCCAGTCTGTAATCTTCTGATCGAAATCATCACCACCAAGTCTGTTGTTACCAGCTGTAGCAAGAACCTCGATAACGCCATCACCGATTTCAATGATAGATACATCAAATGTACCACCACCAAGATCGTATACCATAATCTTCTGCTCCTGCTCGTTATCAAGACCATAAGCAAGGGCTGCTGCTGTAGGCTCGTTGATGATACGCTTTACATCAAGACCTGCAATCTTACCAGCATCCTTTGTAGCCTGACGCTGAGCATCGTTGAAGTAAGCTGGTACTGTGATAACTGCCTCTGAAACTGTCTCACCAAGGTAGTTCTCAGCATCGCTCTTAAGCTTCTGAAGAATCATAGCTGAAATCTGCTGTGGAGAGTACTTCTTGTCGTCGATGATACGGCCATTGTCTGTACCCATATCTCTCTTGATAGAAGCGATTGTCTTCTCTGCATTTGTAACAGCCTGACGCTTTGCTGGCTCACCAACAAGTCTCTCACCTGTCTTTGTAAATGCAACGATAGATGGTGTTGTTCTAGCACCTTCTGTATTTGCGATAACGGTAGGCTTTCCACCTTCCATAACAGCAACACAGCTGTTAGTTGTTCCTAAATCGATACCAATGATTTTTCCCATTTTTATTTCCTCCTAAATATTACTTAGTTTGCAACCTTTACCATTGAATGACGAACTACTGAATCATTATACATGTAGCCCTTTTGGAATTCTTCAACAACGATATTCTCGCCTACGCCATCGTCCTCAACATGCATTACTGCATTATGGAAGTCAGGATTGAATTCCTGTCCAACTGCCTCGATTGGCTTTACTCCAGCCTCCTCGAGAGTAGTAAGTAACTGCTTGTATATCATGAGCATTCCATCAGCAAATGGATCTGCTCCCTCCTCAACTGTAGCAAGACCTCTTTCAAAGTTGTCCACTACAGGAAGAATCTTTTCAATCACGGATTTTGCACCGTTTCCAAACATTTGAGTTTTCTCAATGTCAGTACGACGTCTAAAGTTTTCAAACTCTGCCATCTGACGCATTACTTTGTCATTGAGCTGCTCAATCTGCTCATCTCTTTTATCTTTTTTCTTTTCTTTTTTCTTGAAGCCCTTCTTAGATTCCTTCTCGGATTCTTTATTTTCAGAAGGCTCACAAGACTTCTCTGTGTTTGCCTCTTCAGGTGTCTCTGTCATTTCTTCTGCATTTTCAACAGCCTCTTTAACAGCTTCCTCTGTAGAGAACTCTTCCATTGTTTCTTTGTTCTGTTCTGCCACTAATTTCATCTCCTTAAATCTTTATCTTAAGTCTCTGTATTTTTAAGTAGTTTATCAAGCTGTCCTTTGAGACTCTTTATATTGTCTACTACGTTTTCATAGTCCATTCGCTTAGGACCAACTATACCAATCGTGCCCTTCACTCCATCTCCCAGCTCGTAGGTGGCTGTGACTATTGAACAATCCTTCATAGTGGAAATTGGTGATTCATCACCGATATATACCTGGATGCCTGTTTCATCACTGGTTCCACCCTCAGATAACAGCTCCATAAGTGATTGCTTTTCCTCAAAGGTATCCAACAGCTCTGAAGCCTTTTTAGAATCTGAAAGCTCTGGATATTTGAATATATTTGTTGCACCTGAGGTATAAACCTGCAAATCCTCATCCTGAGTGATTGTCTCAGCAACTGTATCTAATACCTGAGCTATGATTTCATCATGAATGCCCGCCTGTTCCTTTAACCTTGTGATTAAAGCAAGATTAATCTGATTAACTGTAAGTCCATTTAAGTTGGTGTTAAGAAGCATGTTTAGCTTGAGCATTGTTTCATTATCAAGAGGCTTCTCAACATTTATGATTTTATTCTTGACGATGTTGCCATCCATGACTACCACCGATAAAACCTGATGTTCATCAACAGCTGAAAGCTGAACGAACTTCAATCTGTTTGAAACAACCGAAGGAGCTGATATCATTGTGGCATACTGTGTGTTGGTTGCTAGAACCTTTGCCACGTTTTTGAGAAGACTTTCCATCTTTTCCGTCTTTTCTATCATCCACTCCTGCATCTCGGATACTTCTTTGTCCTTGGCAGCTATAAGATTATTTACATAGAATCTGTAACCTTTATCTGAAGGAATACGCCCTGCCGATGTATGAGGCTGGACTATATATCCTAAATCCTCAAGGTCAGACATTTCATTTCGAATGGTGGCTGAGCTTAAATTCAAATCAGTGTATTTAGAAATAGTACGTGAACCAACTGGCTCTCCTGTTTCTAAATAATTTTTGATGATTGCATTTAAAATCTTAACTTTTCTCTCATCAAGTTCTGTATCAGCCATACATTCACCTCACTTTGAAAAAGTTTTGTTAGCACTCATCTAATTGGAGTGCTAATTAATTCTGAGGTTAATTTACACCTACCCACCTCATTTGTCAACCAGCTTTAGACTTTTTTTATAATTAATTAAGAAAGACGCCATGGACTCCCATGACGCCTTGAAATATCCTGATATAAGGTTTATTTCGATAAAGATACCACATTTTAAGCAAATTATCTTATATCCATCCCCTTTTTATATCTTTTGTTCTCATACATTTTTTCATCTGCACTAAAGAGAATCTCGTTGAAGTTTCTTAAATCTCCAGGCATTTTTACTTCATATCCCCAAGCAATATCAACAGGATCTTCTGGATTGTCATTATTATGTTTTGTTATTTCATTCTCCATTTTATCTGTCAGATCCTTGGCTATTGCGGTGCAATCATCGTTGATTATAATTACAGAAAATTCATCGCCACCAATACGATAACATTTACCAAACTGTTCAAATATATCTTTGATAATATTTGCTGCATTTAAAATATATCTGTCACCAGCCTGATGCCCTTTTGTATCATTTACCTGTTTTAGATTATTCAAATCCATTGAAATAATACAGTATTCATTTTCGTTACTAAGCTTTTCTATGTCATGATTAAATGCTGTTCTATTATTTATCTTTGTAATTGAATCAGTATTGGCAAGCTCCTTATAAAAATCTGCTTTCCTTGCTTTGTCAAATTCTTTTATTGTAGCAATCACATTAATATGAGCAAGAAATACAAAATAGAACAATACTAAAGCTCGTCCAAACACATCATTCTGTATACTTCCTCCTGTCCAGAATAAATAAATATCAGCTACCGAAACGCCAACTAAAATAAGCATAGCTGCCGCATTGGCAATAGCCATTTTATCCTTAGTTTCTATATTGGTTTTAACCACATTAACAACTGCTGCACCTACGTAAATAAAAGATATTCCCCAAATTAAATGAGTAAATATAACCGACTCTTTAAGATCCATTATTCCCAAGTAGGCAAGTCCAACAACCAATATAAAATTAAACAGTGAAAGAAATATTGGTATTCTATGTAAATTCCTGTCATCTTTCCATAGATTTTCATGTATATATATAACATATGGAAATGGAATAAACACCAAGATTAAAAATGCAAACACTCCAGCAAGTGCTCCATTTTCAACAAGTACAACCATTGCATCAGTCTCCCCAGCAGACTATGCACCAATCAACAATGCTGTTGTAACAAAGAATACCATTTGAAAATTAGCCAGCTTCTGTACCCGCTTTCTCGAAAAATGAACTAATAAAATTACTCCACAGATTATATCAAGTAATGAAATAACTAACGGAATGCTAGAGCCAACAACAATCCCTGCTTTAATATCATAGAAGTCGCCTGCCACATAATCAGGAGAATTAAATTTACCACCATCATAAACAGGCTTTACTTCTACTAGTATATTTTTATTATCCTCATTCACAGAAATAAAATGCCACACCTTACCGTTAGACTTCATTAATGGAGTTCTAGGTCCAACATTCTCGTATACAGGAACCCCATCAATATAAACCCACACATCCATAAATGTAGTAGGAAAAGAAAGGCATCCTCCTGCATTAACAATAGGGTTAGAATCAAATTCTGCTATATATACTCCATTTGCATTTATATTCTCGCTAGTTGGTGTTATTACCAAATCCGTATGAGCAGGATACATTTTTTCTGGAAGATGTTCCTTACTGTTAATGGCATAAAATAGGAAAATACTACATGCAACTAGAGCAAATATTCTATAAACAATAATGATGCGTTTATCCATAATCCCCTCAAATTACATCAACAAAATTTACTCATATATGGTCAATATACAACAAAATTGTGTACAATTATGGATAGTTTTTTTGATTTTCCGTTACCAGTTATTGTCTCACTATTTTTTCATCATTTTACGTTTCAAAAATAGTGCGCATGTACCTATTGCTAAAACAGCGATTGCACTTATTCCTATAATAAAGAACATTTGATTATCGCTAGATTTACCAGCAGCAGGTACAGCTTCATCTACAATGCCAGAGAGTTCATTGGAATTATTAGCCACTGAAACATCTGTATTTTTTTGATCATTTGATTTTTCTTGGCTATCTTCTACTACTTCTTCAGATAAATTCTCAATTTCTTCTGCAGAAGCACTTTTAACTGTCGACTTCTTAACTATAGAATCACCTCTTGATCCATCTGAATTTGCTGAAGCTGCTGCATCCCTCACATTATCTGAAGCAGACTCAGCCTTGTCAGAAATGCCAGACTTTGAATCATCATTTAATGACTTATTCACCTTGTTACTACTTATAGTACTATCAATCACAGATATAACCTCTGATATTTTGTCTTTGATTTTATCTATAATAGTAGATTTTTTGATGTCAATAACAAAATTTGGATTATTGTTCTTAATCAGTTCGTTTCTTAAATCTGAAGTCTTAAGATCTATAACTTCAGCATATCCCTCACCTGATCCATAATTTGAAATTGGTTCAAATACTTCAACTGCATAGTCTGCACCAATAATTGAATTGTTCTTTATAGTAACTTTATCAAGAACATTGTTTGCCTCTAATAGTATACCTTCATGAACAGCATCAATAATCTTGTTATTTGTAATCATAAAATCTGCTTTCATAGGATTCCATGACGACCATAGCCATATTGAACCGATATTATAGTTCTCATCACTCTGTCTAGAACCAGTTCTCTCCAAAAGGTTTCCATCCACAAGGGTGGTTCCGCTAAAATCCTTCTTGATATCAAACTCTGTACCAACGACGATGCCTGAACCATTATTGATAGTATCTAATACATGGTTAGCAATAACTTTATTTCCATTACCACCATAGATTGCTATACAGTTTGCAAGTGTAGGAACCTGAACGGTGTTATGTTCTATTGTGTTATTAGTACAATCTCCAAGCCATGGCCAAATTGCAATTCCGTCATCACCTGTATTTCTAATATTATTGTTTCTTATCAAAGCATCATTTGTTTTAGAACAAAGGTTGATTCCGTCTGCGTATGTATTTCTGATACGGCATCCTTGAATAACCAGTCTATCAGTAAGGGCAGACCAAACTCCTACCTTTGTGTGCTCAATCCAGACATTTTGAATTGTAATATTAGTCGCTTTCTTGCTATTCCCCTCAAAAGCCGCCAAATCATCCTTGTCATTTCGTACAGTAGAAATACCTGTCATAGCAAAATCATAGAACTTACTTGTAGCGCCATATTTAAAAGCAGCTCCTGCTCCATTTAGATTTGTGTACCACATTCCCGCGCCCTGAATTACTACACCAGATGCCTCAATTGCTTTTTTCTCTACTAAATCAAAATCTCCTGCCGGAATCCAGACTGTATTTCCTGAAGCCTTTGCAGCTTCGATTGTAGCTACAAATGCTTCATAATCATTCTTTG
The DNA here is from genome assembly GCA_946403965.1 of uncultured Pseudobutyrivibrio sp. Taxonomy (GTDB): domain Bacteria; phylum Bacillota; class Clostridia; order Lachnospirales; family Lachnospiraceae; genus Pseudobutyrivibrio. The sequence goes on from CAMJBT010000005.1 coordinate 31,265, forward strand.
AATCATTTGGAATAGCACCATATTCCTCTACAGATATTGAATTAGCAGGCTGTCTAAGTTTTTCAGGTACAAGTTCTGCTTCAACAAAATCTACAATTACATAATCAACATCTGTATCAGAAGTCTTCTCTAATTTAATCTTTGTTCCTGAAGCATACTCCTTATCCAAAAGAAGTCTTGTTTCATCGTAAAAACGATGTGGTTTTCCATTGCTTACCACATTGTTAAATGGATAACTTCCATAGATCCATGCATGCTTAGATGTAATATCCAATTCTTTTGTATCATTACCAATTGTAAGCTTTAGCTTTGAATCAATGCCTTTACCATCACTTGAATCTGGCATTGCATAGCGTAAAACTATGGCATTTGCCTCTTCTTTTAATGTAAATTCTACATAGTCGCCAGAGTTATTAAGCTTAACTGCCTGTCTTCCACTAGCCTCAGACTGAATATCCTTAATATATTCTGTTCCCTTTTCAAGAATCTCAGCATTCGTATTTGCGAATTCTGCTTCATAGGTAATATAAGGAAGATTAACACCTTCCCCCTTGTAGCTAACTTTATATTTTTCTATATCTGAATTTGGTCCTTCTTCGCAACCATCATCCTCATCTGCCAAAGACTTTGCTGCATCCTCAGCTAAATCCTTTGAAGAAAATTTTTCACCATTAGGGATAATATAGATATTTTCTTTATCGTTTACAAAGAAATCTTTAGTCTGGTCTAATCCGTTTGTAAACACACCCCAAAAGAATTCCTCGTTGGCATTCTTTGGAATTGAAATCTTATACCAGCTATCACCTAAATCATCTGCCTTTTCAGCTGCAGCACCAGGCCAATCTGTTCCAATAACATAGCTCTTTGAATCAGGATTATCATTATCCTCTTTCTCGAAGAAATAACCAGAAATATCCCCCCAATTCTTATAGTCATAGAAATATAATGTGGTCATTAGACTTGGATCTGCCAACCCCTCTGCAAGCTCAGCTTCACCTTTTGAACTATAAACAGCCTTGCCACCAGTCACATATATATGTCTATCATCAGGAATTTGAAGCTCTGTTCTCTCACTATCATTTTCCGAATTAAAAAATATAATATTAAATGGAGTTTTAGCTGGTACTGTTATCTTCTGCCACTTTTCTCCAAAATCAGAAGCACTTTCTACCGATTGTCCTGGCCAAGAGCCAAGAGCTTCCCCAGAATTTCCATAAACGTAGCTTCTAACATCTGGCCAATCCTTACTATTTAGGAAATACACATCTGTTTCGTGGACTGTACCATCGTCTTCGTTTTCATCATCTTCTTCCTCATATGAAGGTGCATTATTCTCAGCATCATCCTTTGATGCATAGCTTAATCCATCAGCTGTAACATAAATATGTTCAGCATCTGATAAATATAGTTCTGCTCTCTTTGAATCATTGGCAGTATTATAAAAAATAATACTATATGGTGGTTCTTCGCTAACACCGACTTTTACCCAATCTTCACCTATCTCATCGGCACTTTCAGCTTTCGTGCTTCCCCAACCGCCAAGGAGTTCACCCTTATCTCCGTAGATATAGGCTCCTACCTCTTGCCATTTTCCACTATTAAAAAAGTACACATACGAATTAGGGTCATGTCCACCTTCCTCAGCATAAACTGTAATAACATTAGACCTCCCTGTAAATAAAACCGAAAATAACATTAAAAAAGTACATACTATAGCACTAAGTCTATAAAAAACCTTAGACCAATTCATAACATTACCCTTTCTCTCATACAATATAAAAACCTTCAGTTACGTAATTAACTTACTTTTATAACATAGGAAGCAAGTGCTGGAATATTAAGCATTACTTCTCCATCCGTATTAATAAATTCCATCTTTGAGCCAAATACATCCTTATCATCGCAGATATTATTGGCGCCAATTGTCCATAAGGGAATATTTATTGTTCTAACTTCTTCCTCCATCGAAATAACACAGATGTACTTATTTGAATCTAAGAATCTTGCAACAACAAGTACTCTATCATTTGCATAAAGGACTTTTCTTCCACCTTCGTATAAAGCAGGCTCATTTTTTCTTAAATCAATAAGCTTTTTATATACATCATAATATGGCTTGCCTTCTGCTTTTTCTCGTCCCCAAGGCATCGGATATCTGCAACCTGCATCAGAAATTGTGTGGCCCTCAATACCTACTTCATCTCCATAATAAATACAAGGGATTCCCCTCCAGAAGAATTGAGAAATAGCTACACTCTTCCATTTTTCAAAGCCAATTCCCTCATAATTATGGACTCTATCCACATCGTGACTGTCAAAGAGGTTCATCTGGCAATCTGCTATAGCCTGAGGAATAACACTATAGTGTAATTCAGTTCTTTCAACTACATCAGAAGCACTCAGCTTGTATGGCACCTTGGCTATTTTTTCATTTCGTGCCAAGAACAGATCAGGCATACCTGCGAACTGTCGCATAATTCTTCCAAATCCAAAATAATTCATTGGAGTGTTCCATAAATCTCCCTGAAGATATTCACTGCAATCAGCCCAATGCTCACCTATTATGAATGCATCCTTCTTAACCTCTCTAATAGAATCACAAACTTCTCTCCAAACTTCCTCGAATAGATGTACATCATCGTTTTTAGCTAGAACATCAGCCACATCAAATCTCCACCCATCTATATTGTAAGGAGGCTTAAGCCATTTCTTAAGAACAGAATCTTCACCTTTATAAATAAGCTCTCTCAATTCTTCATTTCGATAATCTAAAACTGGTAATGTCTTAACACCGCACCATCCAAGAAGACTTCCATCCTCTTTCTTGAAATAATATGGCTTATTTTCATGAACCCATTTGTGCTCGATTCCAGTATGGTTAATAGAAATATCAAGTATCAATTTCATTCCATTTTTATGAAGTTCTTCTGATAAAGCTGCCAAAGCTTCATCACCACCAAAATGCTTATCAACGTGGAAATAGTCTGTGCAATCGTATTTATGTGTTGAGTAGGATTCAAAAATAGGATTTAAATATATAGCTGTTACACCAAGTTTCTTTAAGTAAGGAATTTTTTCAATTACACCCTCTAAATCGCCACCGAAGAAATCCATTCCATGAGCATCCTCCACTGAAAGTGGTGCCATGCTCCAGTCGTCCATCTTTATACACTTATGACCCATGTAGGTGTATTCGCCATCCTGTACATCATTTTCCTTATTTCCATTGCAAAAACGCTCTGGAAAAATCTGATAAAAAACAGCGCCTTTCACCCAATCAGGGTTTCTGTACTCAGTAAATAAAACAAAATCATGTTTATAGTCAGGAACAACTTTAGAAATTCCAGATTGCGTATAGAAATATACACAATCATCTGTAGTAATCACGAAATGATATTGTAGTTTTGGCTCATTCATCTTCACTGTAGTAGAATAATACGCTAAACCTGAATCAATCTTTTTAAGCTTCATGGTCTCATAGGACTCTCCACCATTAATAATCCGCCATAAAATTACATCATTAATCTCATCAGTATTAAGTACACGAATTGTAATCTCTACTTCATCGGAAAGATTAGGTTCAGGATTACTGACAAATCCTCTTGTGCCATCACTATAAACGCTTTCAAACCAACTTCTCATAAAATCACCTTTCATTTAATGAAGACCTGTAATGTCTTCAAATCATATCTAATAGAAACCCCAGACTCAAAGGCGAATCTGGGGAAATAATGAAGAAAAAATTATATAAATGTAGCAATAAACAATTTTAAAAATTAGCCCTTAACGGAACCTGATAATCCTTCTACGTAGAATCTCTGGAGCCATACAAAAAGAATTACAATTGGAATAGCAACAATTACTGCACCTGCAGCGAACTGTGTATAGTAACCATCAATTCTTCTGAAGTCTGTAAGCCAGTATAAACCAACTGCAACTGTGTATGAACTTTGCTTATCACCAAAGAGCATACTAGGGAAAATGTAATCAGACCATGCTCCTAAGAATGCCCCAAGTGCCTGATATACAACTATTGATTTTGCCAATGGCAAAGTAACTAGTGTAAAAATCTGAAGTCGTGATGCACCATCGATAATTGCTGCTTCATCAATTGCACGAGGAATTGTATCAAAGAAGCCCTTGCTGACATGGTATCCCATAGCAGCACCTGCAGCTCCAACCACAATAAGTGCAAATAAAGACTGATTGATTCCAAGTCCCTTTAAAATGTTATAAACCGCAATGAGTGACATAAAGCCTGGGAACAGACCTATAATCATCAAGAAATTCATAAACATCTTTCGTCCGGTAAATCTTGTACGGCTCAAAATGTATGCAGTAGCAAGTGTAATCATTGTGTTGATAACACATGCGCACATAGCAACAATAAATGTATTTAACCACCATTTAGCAAAAGGAATCACCGAATCCTTAGCAAACAGCTTGGTGAAATTTCCAAGTGTAAGATGCTTTGGGAAGAAATATCCTACATAGTATCCCGGTTCCTCACGAAGTGCAGTAAGCACAATCCAAAGAATTGGGAACACCCATATCACACTCATGATTGTAAGTACGATATATCCTCTGTTTGTCTGTGTAACACGCATTATATAAACAAGTGCCACATATGAGAACACAAGACCTATCCAATAACCAAAAGATAAATCCTTATTCAAAAATCCCTTTGCAAGAGCACTGCTTTCAAGAATAGTTTTAGAGGAAAATAACAAAAATGTCCAAAATACTGTTGCAAAGATTTGACATAGCTGCCATATTTTAAATCCCATCTTTGTGGTTTTAACAATGTTTGTTACACAAAGCACAAAGGATAATATCGTAAATACGATAGTTAAATATACAAAAAATGTTAAACCAGATTTTTCAACACATCCCACAAATTTTCCTGCCACTGTAATGATTGACACTCTACCATCATTCAATTTGGTATAAGGTAAAAACAATCCTAAAAACATAACTACAGTAGCAACAATTGTTTGGATAAAATATTTTAAATTTAATCCTATAACTGTTCTATTCATTAGCTAAATCCCTCCTCATTTTTCAGTGCATTAGACCTAGAGAAAGAGACTAATGTGAAAATAGCTGAGATTACAAAGATGATAATACCAATGGTAGCAGCAAGGTTGTAATCATTGCTATCCTTTGTCAGCTTATAAAGCCATGTTACAAGAAGATCAGTTTTTCCTGCTCCCTTGTAGTAATTAAGTGTAAGTGGCTCTCCGGCTGTAAGGAAGTATATTGTATTGAAGTTATTAAAATTTCCAATAAGGTTTGAAATCAAATATGGAGTTGTTACAAACCACATATAAGGAAATGTAATTTTCCTGAACATCATAAATGGGCTGGCACCATCTATTCTTGCAGACTCATATAACTCACCTGGAATATTCATCAAAATACCGCTGACCATCAGCATTGTAACTGGAACACCAATCCAGAAGTTTACAATAATAACTGAAAATCTTGCCCAGGTAGCATTAGATAAAAATGGAAGTGCCGAACTTGTGAATCCCCATTGCTGTAAAAGTACATTAAAGATTCCTTTTTCACCAAGCATTGTAGCTACTACTCTAAGAGAAATGAATGCAGGAATAGCCATTGTGAGTACGAAAATTGTACGCCAAACCTTCTTAAACTCAATTCCCTTTGAATTGATAATCATAGCCAGGAACATACCACCAAAATAGCATGAAAAAGTAGCTGCAAATCCCCATATAAGTGTCCATCCAAGCACAGGCCAGAATGTAGAAGAAAGTCTATCACTTGTAGATAAAAGTGTGATAAAGTTCTTAATTCCTACCCAGTCGAAAAGATTTCCTGGTGGCTGATGATTTGAATCGTAGTTTGTAAATGCCATTAAAATCATGTAGATAAGAGGCATTACTGTAAATACACCTAAACCAACGACAGGAACACTTAAAAATAAAAAGTTAATATTTTTATTAGCCAAGCTTTTAACATCTTCAAGGAAATTGTTAACATGCTTGCCTTCCTCTACTCTTTTTATAGCTGCCTTTCCAGATGAAATTGTAAACAACCAAAAGAGAATAAATGCAATAGTAATTACAACTGTAACTGTGCCGGATAACAAAATAAGCATTGAGTTATCGCCGGCCATCATTTCGTAAATACCTAATTCTTCATTGAAGGCCATGCCCTGTACATTTTCACCAAGTGTTGCAAGCCCCCTTAATCTTCCAAAGCCAGAAACAATCATAAATACGAAGTATGCTATCTCTATAGCCAGGAAAATAATACCTTTTAATATTTGCCCGCAAGCGGCATTAGCCGCTCCGCAGACAACATATGATAATCTAGAAATTGTTTTTTTATTCATAATCCTATTCTGTTAATGTACCTGTAATACTGTCTACAAGTGCATCAAGCTGCTCCTGAAGATTTGCTTTTGTCACATCACCGTAGTAAATTCCCTCACCAAGTGCCTTCATAGGATCCCAGTAGTCTCCCATCTTTGGAATACTTGGCTGGTTTGTAGCCTTAGCTGCCTGAGCATTAAGTGCTGATGCTACGAAATCTGCCTGAATTTCTTCACTTGAAGCAAGTGACTTAAGAACTGGAATATCTCCTTGCTTCTCATATCTTGTAAGACAGTTCTCTGCATTTCCTAAATATACTGCAAGCTGCTGAGCTGCAAGTGGATACTCAGTATTAGATTTAACAGTGATTGTCTTGAAATCAACAAAGTTTGAAAGCTGAACTTCATTACCACCAATTGTGGCTGTTGGAAGTGCAACAGCGCCAAGCTTGTCACCAAGAGCTTCTCTAAACTCTGGAGCCGACCATGCACCTGATGTTACTGCTCCAAGGTTTCCATTCTTGAACTCAGATCCAGCAACACCATCGATATCCTCGATGTACTTTGGATTGTGAGCAAGATCAATGAGGTACTCTCCAGCTGCAAGACCATTCTCATCATTGAATGAGCAATTTGTAGGATCCTGACCATCCTCGCCAAACAGTGTTCCGTTATTTCCAAGGAAGTACATCTCTGTATACCAAGAATCTGTCATCTTTGAACCAAAGTTATACTTTCCATCACCAAGGTCCTTTGCCATCATTGTGTCAAGACTCTTAACCTCTTCCTCTGTATACAAATCCTTGTTGTAATACATGAAGAATGTGTTTGGTGAAAATGGAACTGCATATGTAATATCATCAATTGTTACAGCATTAAGTGCTGACTCTGGAAGTTCATCCTTGATTGTTTCAAAATCCTTTACGATTGGAAGAAGCAATCCCTTATTTGCAAGATCAGCAACACCGCCTGATGGTGTATAGAAAATATCTGCTGCTGTATCTGCATCTGTTTCAAGGTTTGCTGGTGCCTCATCGATACCTACAACTGCAATCTCATATTTGATGTTGAATTCATCATGAATCTCATCAAACTTCTTTACCATTGCATCTGTAATCTCGACCTCTTCCTCTGGAACCCAAATCTTAAGTGTTACATCCTGAGTCTCCCCTGAGGCAGCTGCACCACTCTTAGATGACTTTCCATCATCTTTGCCTGAACCACAAGCTGTAAATACCCCTGCGAGCATCATTGCACTAAGCATCAATGCTCCAATTCTTTTCATTTTCATCCTTCTTTCCTCCGTTACATAGTTGTGCGTTTAACTATATGGCAAATTATATGCCATGTTTTATATTGGGTTTATTTAGGTTAACCGCTTAACTAGAAGTATAGTTTCCTAACCCCTTATCGTCAACCCCCAATTTACTTTTTGACATTATCTATGATTTTACGTTTTCATTTTTAGGAATTTTTTACAAAAAAATCACCCTGCTTTCACAGGGTGATTCTAAAAAACACTTTTAGTTTATTTCTTTTACTGTTTGTCTTTCGATTATCTGAACAGGTAAATGAATGTCTGCTGTATATTCTTTGTTTCCTTCCAATATTTCAAACATTCCAGCTCCTGCAGCATTTGCTTTTTCAGTGAAATCCTGAGAAATGGTTGTAAGCTTTGGATTTACAAATTCTCCTTCTTGCAGATTGTCAAATCCGATAACAGACATATCATCAGGAACACTAAGTCCACACTGCTTCATACCCTCTATCAAACCAAAGGCTACAATATCAGACATAGTAGCAACTGCTGTATATGCTTTTTGGGAAAATGCAATATCATGGCCTACATTTATAGCACTATGATATACAGTATCAGTTCTGTAAATATCACTTTCATCGAATTCTACTGATGCTTCTTCGCAGGCCTTTAAAAAACCTAAATATCTTTGTCTGACAACACCAGGTGCCTTATAGTCAGGACATGCTAAAGCGATTTTTCTATGCCCTTTTCCGATTAGATATCTAGCTGAAAGATACCCACCTTTATAATCATCAAGACCTACATTTACGATACCCTTTTCCTCTGTATAGGTATCTAAAAATACAACTGGTGCATCTAGCGCACTAATAATTTCATGAACTTCCTGCTCCATTACTCCTAGAAAGAAAGCTCCATCCACATTCCATGAAGAAAGCTGTGGAATCACCTGTCTGCAATCAGGCACACATCTAAGCATTAAATAGTAATCTTTACTTCTGACATATCGCTCCAGCGCCGCTACCATTCTGGCATAATATGGATTCATAAAGAAGTCTTCTTCTGGGCCAATATAAGGCACTACCAGACCGATTATTCTACTTTCTTTCTTAGCCAAAGATCTTGCCATTGCATTTGGCTTATAATCAACCTCTTTAATAATTTTTTCAATGCGTTCCTTTGTTTCAGTTGATACTTTTCCTGTATTGCCATTTAATACATTTGATACGGTAGCTGTACTAACTCCTGCAAGCTTTGCTATGTCTTTTAAGTTCATTTAAATTCTCCTAGGTTAATATTTACTAAACCGTTTAACCACTTATAACTATAGACATTTACAGAATTTCTGTCAATTAAAACAGCTCCATTAACGCATCTTTAAGTTCTAAATCCATATCCTCATATTGTATTAGATTTTTGCACTCTTCTCTTGAAGCAGAATTAAGAACAAGGCTATAGATTTTTTCTTTTTCCATTATTTCAATCCATGCATTTTCAAGAATCTCAAAGACTGCTTTTTTATAGTCGATATTTACTGAAAGCTTTCCTTCTATTTCGACTGTATATTCTTCCTTTGGAGAAAATTCAGGTGTTACTACTGTGGCACTTCCATTTTCAACACCAAGAAGCTCAATCTCATAGCTTCTAAGCTTTGGAAGCTGCGTCAAATCTCCAGTAGCCTCGTGAATAGTTACAGTGGTAACATTTCTATTTTCATCATATGAAGTTGTAATTGTAGTGATAGCACTTTTTCCAATCTCATAATCCATTGAGATACCATCATCTTCATACATATTGAACTGACCATCTGCTCCAGCGCCAATCAATAACTTTAGCTTTGTAGGGTTTGCAACACCATTTCCCTCTTCAAGAGAAAGTGGAACAATACCACCAGCTTTTAAAAGCACAGGAATATTGTCTATGTTACGGTACATATTTCTTCTGCCCTGTTCATAAACACGACCATTGAATATGTCATACCATCGTCCCTCAGGTATAAGCATGTTTGTGCTGGCCATTTTTAATGTCTTACTTGTTTCCTTTGTAATAGCACCAACTAAAAGATTATCTCCAAAAAAATATTCATTTGGCTGCTTATAAGCCTGTTTTTCTTTTGGCATTTTATAATATAAAGGCTGAATAAGTGGCTTTCCTTCCACATGAGCTTCATAACTCATTGTGTATGTATATGGAAGCATTTTATGACGAAGTCTCATATATTCACCCATAATTTCTCTGTATGGACTTGAAACATTCCAAGGTTCCTTGTTGAAGAATTCACTACAGCTTGAATGAAGTCTCATTACAGGTGAAAATACACCGTATTGAATCCATCTAATAAGTCTCTCCTCGTTTTTATCTCCCATCATGTGCCCGCCGATATCGTGACTCCACCAACCATATCCGATATTTGATGCTGTAGATGTGAAATAAGGCTGAAAATCAAGGCTTCTCCAGCTGGCAACAGTATCTCCAGAAAATCCAAGTGGATATCTATGACTACCTACTCCGGCATAACGTGAAAATATCATAGGACGATTGTTGCTTCGCTTTCTGTCTTCATAGTGATAGTGGTTTAGAAGGTATAAAGGATCAATATCGCTTCCGCCCTTCTTTGTACCCTGCTGCCAATCAATCCACCAGAAATCTACACCCTCATCCTCATAAGGATTCATAACACATTTAAAATATGCTTTTCTAAACTTTTTATCAGCAAAATCAAACTCGATGGCCTTTTCTTCTCTTGTATCAAAATTAAGCTCCTTTGCCATTCTTTCATACTGAACTTCAAAGGCTCTTATTCCATCTGCAGGGTGCAAATTTAATGTGGTAGCAAGACCTCTGTCCTTTAGATTCTTAAGGAAACGTCTATAATCCGGGAATAGCTTTTCGTCCCAGGTGTAACCTGTCCAGCCTGTTCCATATTTGGGATCAACTTCAGTAAGATGCCAATCCATATCTATAACAGCTACAGACAAGGGAATATTTTCCTCTGCCATTTTATCAAGCATTTCATTATAGCTATCCTCTGTATATCGATAATATCTGCTCCACCAGTTTCCAAGTGCATATCTTGGAATCATAGGAACCTGACCACACAGCTTGTAGAAATCCTTTAATGCACCTGCAAAATCAGTACCATAACCAAAGAAATAAATATCAATTCCCTGGCCTCTTCTTGATGTATATTCACCATCATCACCTACAATTGCAGTGTTACTGTCATCAATTACAGCAAATCCATTTTCTCCAAAAATACCAGGCTCTAAATTAACACCTCCATCAGCACCATCCAATGTTCTTGCAGTGCCAAGAAGATTTCTATCAGAATTTCCATAAACAACACTGTAATGCCAGGTTGCCCCTGTTTCCTTTACCTGGATGGATAGTCCTTCAGGAGAAAACTCCTCTCCATCGTATGAAAACACAAGGTCCCCTGTGTTAATTATTAAATTTCCTTTTTCGTGGTAAGTTGTGTACTCGACTGCTGGAAAATCCCTATTGACTACGGCTTGCGTCTGTTCATCAACAAATATGCCGCACTTTTGATACTCCATTCTGATTAATCGACTTGTAAGAACTGTAATTCGGTATCTATTACCAATTGTCATATTTCTGACCTCATTTCTATAAAATAATGAGCGTCAAACCTAAACAAAAAAGTCACCACTATCTATGATAGCGATGACCTTAAACCCAAAAACATATTAATATATTAAAATCATATTTTCAACCATTAATTAAAAATAATATTACGTAGATATTATTATGAGAACTAATCTAGTAATAAGAGCCACAAGCCATGCTATTGCGCACTGCCAGCAAACAAGGAACCCGGCCCATTTAATGCCAAGTTCACGCTTGACCGATGCAACAGCAGCTACACATGGTGTATATAAAACCGAAAATACCAATAATGATGTAGCTGAAACTAATGTTAATGCGTTATCTACTCCCTGTTCAAAAAGGATTTCAAGGGTAGAGACTACGCTCTCTTTTGCCAAAAATCCACTGATAAGTGATGTGACAATTCGCCAATCGCCCAAGCCGATTGGTGCAAGAATTGGAGCTAACCACCCTGATACAAGTGCAAGAATGCTATCCTTGGAATCAGTAACCATATTAAAATGTATGTCAAAGCTTTGTAGCAGCCAAATAATGATTGTTGCCAAAAAAATTACTGTAAAAGCTTTCTGCAGGAAATCTTTTGCCTTTTCCCAAAGAAGCTGGCAAACATTTCTAACACCAGGAAGACGATAATTTGGTAATTCCATTACAAAAGGTACCGCTTCACCTCTGAATAAAGTCTTCTTGAATATAACAGCTACTATAATTCCTACAATTATTCCAAGCAGATAAAGACTTGTCATTACAAATGCCCTATTCTCTGGGAAAAATGCTTGTACAAAGAAGGCATATATAGGTAGTTTTGCTGTACAGCTCATAAATGGTGTTAAAAGAATTGTCATCTTTCTGTCACGTTCACTAGGAAGAGTCCTGGTAGACATAACCGCTGGAACAGTGCATCCGAAACCTATGAGCATTGGCACTATACTTCTTCCAGATAAGCCTATTTTTCGAAGGAGCTTATCCATAAAAAAAGCTACTCTGGCTATATATCCACTATCTTCTAAAAGAGCCAGAAACATAAACAGTGTAACAATAATAGGCAAAAAGCTGACTACACTTCCAACCCCGGCAAATATACCATCAATTACAAGACTTTGAATCGCTGCGTTTACTGAGGCTGCAGTCATTGCTTCTTTGGCAATTCCTGATAATTGCTCTATTCCTGCTTCTAACAAGCCCTGTAAAAAAGCTCCAATAACCTCAAATGTAAGCCAGAATATAAGAGCCATAATTCCAATAAATACAGGGATAGCAGTATATTTACCTGTGAGAATTTTATCAATCTGCTCACTTCTGATTCTTTCTTTGCTCTCACGAGGTTTTACAACAGCACTGTCACAAACTTTCTGTATAAATGAAAATCTCATATCGGCAATAGCTGCACTTCTATCAAGCTCTCTCTCTTTCTCCATTTGAAGAACGATATGCCTGATCATCTCTTTTTCATTTTCTTCAAGTTTTAAGCGATTAATTATTAAAGCATCACCCTCGATTATTTTGCTTACTGCAAAACGTACAGGCACATCAGCTTTGATTGCATGGTCTTCAATCAGATTACTAATTCCGTGAATACAACGATGAACTGCTCCACCATAATCCTTTTCGTCACAGTAATCTTTCTTAACAGGCCCCTCTCTGTAATATGCAACATGAAGAGCATGCTCTATAAGTTCATCAACACCTTCGTTTTTGGCAGCTGAAATTGGAACAACTGGAACTCCCAGCATATACTCCATTTCATTGATATTTATAGTACCACCATTTTCTTTCAGCTCATCCATCATATTCAAAGCTACAACCATAGGAATATCCATCTCTATCAATTGCATTGTTAAATACAGATTTCTCTCGATATTTGTAGCATCAATAATGTTGATTATAGCCTTTGGCTTCTCATCTAAGACAAAATTTCTTGATACAATTTCCTCAGCACTATATGGTGACATTGAATATATGCCTGGTAAATCTGTGACCAGAGTGTTTGGGTGTCCCTTTATAGCACCATCTTTTCTATCTACAGTAACACCTGGAAAGTTTCCAACATGCTGATTTGCACCTGTCAGCTGGTTAAACAATGTAGTTTTTCCACAATTTTGATTACCAACCAGTGCAAAGGTAAGAATTTCCTTTTTATCTAAAGGCTTCTCTTCCTTTTTGTCGTGATATTTACCACCTTCACCAAATCCTGGATGATGGAGGGTGTTTATCTTTTTATTACTTAATGCCTCTAATTCTTCAACTTCTATTGGTTCTACTACAATCTTGTTGGCATCTGCAAGCCTAAGAGTAAGCTTGTATCCATGAATCAAAATCTCAATTGGATCACCCATGGGAGCATATTTCATCACAGTAACCTTTGCTCCTGGAATCAGTCCCATATCAAGAAAATGTTGTCTGAGAGCTCCTTTTCCTCCGACTTCAGATACTATAGCACTTTCGCCAATTTGTAATTCTTTTAAAGTCATTATCTTTCATCTCCGGGTTTAATCAACTATGTACCTTGTATTCATTAAAAATACAAATATACACACGATATTTCTATCATAACCTCCCCTTCCCTCTTTGCATAGTCTTTTCTTATATAATTGTTATTTTCCCAACTCTTTGGTAATATATTTACGCAATCATTTTTGTCTATTTATCAGGTTTTTAGACAAAAATCATTACATTTTTATGAGGTGAAAAATGGATCAAAGTAAAATTAGAAATTTTTGTATAGTTGCACATATTGATCACGGCAAATCTACTCTTGCTGATCGTATCATACAGATGACCGGCACTCTTACAGACCGTGAGATGCAGGCTCAGGTTCTTGATAATATGGATCTTGAGCGTGAACGTGGTATCACTATCAAATCTCAGGCTGTACGTATCATTTATAAAGCTGATGATGGTGAGGAATATATTTTTAATCTTATCGACACACCTGGACATGTGGATTTCAATTACGAGGTATCCCGTTCATTAGCAGCCTGTGACGGAGCCATTCTCGTTGTTGATGCCGCGCAGGGTATCGAGGCACAGACTCTTGCAAATGTTTATCTTGCACTTGACCACGACCTTGATGTAATCCCAGTTATCAATAAAATCGATTTGCCATCAGCAGACCCTGAGCGTGTTATTGAGGAAATCGAGGATATTATAGGACTTGAGGCCCAGGATGCTCCTAGGATTTCTGCCAAGACAGGTCTTAATATTCACGATGTTTTGGAAGCCATTGTACATCAGCTTCCTGCTCCAAAGGGTGATAAGAATGCACCTTTACAAGCACTTATCTTCGATTCCCTTTACGACCCTTACAAGGGTGTTATCGTTTTCTGTCGTGTTAAGGAAGGTACTCTAAAGACTGGCGACAAAGTTCGTATGATGGCTACCGGCGCTGAATTTGATGTTGTAGAAGTAGGATATTTTGGTGCAGGACAATTTATTCCTTGCGATGAGCTTCCTGCTGGTATGGTAGGTTACATGACTGCTTCCATCAAAAACGTTCGAGACACTCGTGTTGGTGACACAATCACTCACGTAAATAAGCCAGCGTCAGAACCTCTTCCAGGCTATAAAAAGGTAAATCCTATGGTTTACTGTGGACTGTATCCTGCAGACGGCGCTAAATATCCAGATTTACGTGATGCACTTGAGAAGCTTCAGCTTAATGATGCTGCCCTTCAATTCGAACCTGAAACATCTATAGCACTTGGCTTTGGATTCCGCTGTGGTTTCCTTGGGCTTTTACATCTTGAGATTATTCAGGAGCGTCTTGAACGTGAATACAATCTTGATTTGGTTACTACTGCTCCATCAGTTGTGTATAGAGTTCACAAAACAGACGGCACAATGATTGAACTTACTAATCCATCAAATCTTCCTGATCCATCAGAAATAGATTACATGGAAGAACCAATCGTTGAAGCTGAAATTATGGTTACCAGCGATTTCATCGGTGCAATTATGGATCTTTGTCAAGAAAGACGTGGCCAATATATTTCAATGGAATACATCGAAGAGACTCGCGCTCTTATTAAATATACTCTTCCACTAAATGAAATCATTTACGATTTTTTTGATGCTCTCAAGAGCCGTTCACGTGGATATGCTTCATTTGATTATGAATTAAAGGGATATATGAAATCTGAGCTTGTTAAACTTGATATCCTTATCAATAAAGAAGAAGTTGATGCCCTTTCATTTATTGTCTTTTCCGGCACAGCCTACGACCGTGGTAGAAAAATGTGCGAAAAGCTCAAGGATGAAATTCCACGTCACCTTTTTGAAATTCCAATTCAGGCTGCTGTTGGCTCAAAGGTTATTGCCCGTGAAACAGTTAAGGCTATGCGTAAGGACGTGCTTGCAAAGTGCTACGGTGGTGATATTTCACGTAAGAAAAAGCTTCTTGAAAAGCAAAAGGAAGGAAAAAAGAGAATGCGTCAGGTGGGCAATGTAGAGATTCCACAGGCTGCCTTCATGAGCGTTCTCAAGCTTGACGAGGATTAAAATGACTCCTATCGAACTGTACATACATATTCCATTTTGTGTAAAAAAATGTTTATATTGCGATTTCCTCTCCGGAGTTTTCGATGAAAAAATGCAGCGGCGTTACACCGCTGCTTTATGTACTGAAATCGATTATGTTGCAAAACAGCATCCCGGTTGTATTGTGACCACTATATACATTGGTGGAGGCACTCCTTCATGGCTTTCTGAAGACTTGATGGATGCCATTCTCACAACAGTAAAGCATAGCTTCAAGCTTGATCCTCTAGCAGAGATTTCAGTCGAGTGTAATCCTGGTACACTATCAGCTGAAAAGCTCAATGTGTACCGTTCTATCGGCATAAATCGTCTTAGCATAGGTCTACAATCAGCTAACGACGACGAATTAAAAGAGCTTGGCCGTATACATGATTACAATCGTTTTCTCCATACCTATGATTTGGTTCGCAAAGCAGGTTTTGACAATGTAAATGTTGATATTATGACTGGCCTTCCACATCAAACCATTGAGAAACTGGAAAAAACTTTAAGCTCTGTTACAATGCTTCGACCAGAGCATATATCGGCCTATTCCCTCATCATAGAAAAGGGAACACCTTTCTATGAAAAATACAAGTTTGATGCTGTCAAGCAGCAGGCGGGAATGGAGACCGAGGACTTACCTACCGATGAGGAATCCTACAAGCTCTACAAATACACCATGCAGTATCTGGAAAACAAAGGTTATAAACGCTACGAAATATCCAATTATGCCCGAAATAACAAAATTTGTCGCCACAATGTTGGATATTGGGACAGAGTGCCATATCTTGGCTTAGGACTTGGCTCAGCCTCTCTTTTCCACAATGTACGTACCAGCAACATTAGAGATATCTACAAATATTGTGATATTTCAGAAGCAATTGCCGCTGGTAAGCAATACCCAAGCGAGCTTTCTTCTCCTTACCTTGAAAGTGAAGAACAATTATCAAAGAAAGACGCTATGGAAGAATTTATGTTTCTTGGGCTCAGAAAAATTGATGGCGTCGCCCGCTCAGATTTCTACCAGATTTTCGGACTGGACATTGAGGCAATATATGGACCAATCATCACTGCCCTTCGAAATCAGGGATTTATGGATGCCAAAGAAGGTAGACTTTTCCTTACAGATATTGGTATAGATGTTAGCAATCAGGTTTTGGCAAAATTTTTATTAGATAAATAGTTTTTATATCTTGACAAATCAGGATACATTATCTATTATATTTGAGTATGCGTTGAACTGTCCGTGTCCGGCTACAACGTATTTAATTTGAACAATATTATTAATTTACAAATTGGAGGTGTAGCAACACATGGCAAATATTAAATCTGCTAAGAAGCGCGTTCTCGTAACAGCTGTTAGAACAGAGCGCAATAAGGCAATCCGTTCAGAGGTTAAGACATACGTTAAGCGTGTTGAAGCTGCTGTTGAGTCTAAGGACAAGGCACTTGCTGAGTCAGAGCTTAAGGCTGCTATCAAGGTTATCGAGATGGCTGGTTCTAAGGGTGTTTATCATGACAACACTGTTAGCCGCAAGGTTTCTCGTCTTTCAAAGCTTGTAAACACACTTGCTTAATTAATTTAAATATTATAATAGCCTAGGGTCCCGTCAGCCCTAGGCTATTTTTTTAGCTATTAAACTTCTACGTAATTGATTCGTTTAGCTCTTCTGCTAAATCATCTTTCCAATACTCTCCAGTCTTCACCTTCGTAATAATCTTTTGAGACTTTCTGCCACGCACCTTTTCCATTTGCTTTATAGCTACAAACTTTTGAAGCATTGCAGCATATTCGGCAGAAATGACACAGCCGCAGATTACTTGCCCTGTTTTAATGGTTCGTTTATTTAAAATTTTCGCATCAAAGGTACCAATAAGTTTTTCGCCCTCTTCATCCTTTTCAGTAAGATACAAAGTAAATATTGTGCCTGGTTCCACTTCCTTGCCATCAGGCTCTATAAAGCTCATACCACAGTAGGAAATATCTCTAACTACTACTGGGAACTTATCCCCATCCTGCTCAATTTCCATTCGTTCATCAAGGGGTATACGAACACCACGACGTCTGTTGTATTTTTCCCCTTCCTCTCTGGATGAAAAAATTATATGAATGTCTTTGCCTTCTGAAGTCTTTGTCTTGTATACTTTAACATTGTCCCAATGAAAGACTCCATTGCTGTTTACAACCAAAAGCTCAAGCTTTGAGATATTACCTTTAAATGAGATTTCTACAACCTTTTCCTGTAGTCTGGTCAGAATGTTTTCAAGTGGCACAACTCTAGATCCATATTTCTCATCTAAAGCAGTTTTCTCAGTTTCAGATAAAATGGCATATTCCACCGGTAACTCCACCTTTTTCTTTCCCAAAGTAGCAAGCACCGTCAGCGTGTCACTAGGAATAATATCTGCAATTGTCATTTTCTTAATTTCATCCATGATTTGCTTCTTCTTTACCTGCGTACTTCATTATCAGTAGCTCAACTGCCAACTTTTCATCAAGCAAGCCCGTCTTAACCTGCTGTTCAAAATTTGCTGCATCATTAAGAAGATTTTTGATTTCTTTGGCAGAAAAATTATTTACAAGCTGAAGTGTTCTCTTAACAGCAAAATCCGGTGCACCGACTTTTCTTGCAATTGAGCTAACGCTCTCTCCTAAACCTGAAAGCTCTTTTATTACCTTCATCTGTCTAAACTGACGAACAATCATATATAAGATTCGCATAGGCGGCTCTTTCGCAGAAAGCATATCCTGATATAAATCTAACGTCCTATGAAGATCCTTAGCTGCAATGGAATTTATCATGTCAAAAATTTTTGTCTCAACTCTAGCGATGCAAATTGCATTGACATCATCTAATGCAATCTGCTCTCTATCTCCCATATAGGTAATGAGCTTTTCTAGTTCTCTTGACATGTTGTCCATACTATCGTGAGTCATCATAAGGAATTGACTCCAGGCATCTTTTTTCATTTGCTTCCCAGAATCCTTTATCATAGCCCCAACCCATCTGGCCAATGTGTCCTCATTTGGCATATTAATTTCGATATCACGTCCAGCTGCCTTAGCAGTTTTATAAAGCTTACCCCTTTTGTCTGCTGTTGGCTCCACAAAAATAAATATAGTAAAATCAGGAATAGCAGATATATAATCTCCTAATTCTTCTGGCATCTTTTTTCCAAACCCGCTGTTTTCTATTAAAATAACTCTATGTTCTGCAAAGAAAGGCATAGTCTCCGCTTGGTCTATTACCTGATTAACATTTATTCCAGAATCGGAATACTTTGTAAAGTTCATGTTATCTCCATCATTTACCAGCGCGGAAATAAGCTTGTTTTTGTATTGAAGCTTTAAGTAGTCCTCTTCACCATACAAAAGATATATATTTTTAAATTGTCCACTATTAATGTCTTCGTCAATTCTTCTCATATTTTAAGTATACCTTAATTTTAAATGTCCATAAAGTCTGTTTTTATCAGCATAATTCATCAGAAAACTTCGGAATAAAGCTTTCCCTTGCAACTTTCCTATCCTGTATAAAAGCGTTTTCCAGCCCTAAATCAATAGCAAATTTTATAACTGATTCATATTCACGCTTTGTCACTCTACGATTTAATTCTGGGCATTTTGAAGCCATATGAGGCATCGGTGTATATTGACTCATGATGCTAATAAAAATGTCATCCCTATATCTTTCAAAAAGATATTTAATAACATTTTTTGAATCTTTTACATGCCCTGGTAGCAACAATTGCCTTACAATTACACCAGACTGTATGAAACCACTATCACTAAATATTGGTTTGCCAACCTGCCTATACATTTCTTCAATAGCAAGCTTTGCAACTTCTGGATAATCTGATGCGTGAGAGTATTTATGTGCCAGTTCATTGTCCATATACTTAAAATCTGGCAAATACACATTTACGATACCCTCTAAAAGCTTTAAGCTTTCTACCTTCTCATAGCCACTTGTATTATAAATAATCGGAATATCTAGCCCATTTTCTCTTGCTATTTTTACAGATTCTACAATAGTGGGAATATAATGTGTTCCCGTAACCAAATTAATATTGTTAGCTCCCTGAGCTTGAAGATTTAAATAAATATCAGAAAGCTGTTCTACTGTAATTTCTTTACCAACCTTCCCATGGCTGATTTCTTCATTTTGACAAAAAACACAGTGGAGCGGACATCCACTGAAGAATACCGCTCCACTACCTTTTTCACCAGAAATGCATGGTTCCTCCCAAAAGTGAAGAGCCGCCCTAGCCACCTTAACAGTAGCACTAACCTGACATGTACCAAGTTTTTTGCTACGGTCAACACCGCACGACCTTGGACACAAGTTACATATTTTATACATTTCCAATTTAAACACCTCATCTGTCATCTATGATGACAATCTTTTACTGGCGTCCTTTATTTTTAATTTCATTAACAATAAGCTCTACAAACTCATCAAACTTAACTGTTGTAGTGCCCTGCTCACCATGAAGTCTATATGAAACAGTTCCATCAGCTTCCTCATTCTTACCCAAAACTGCAAGGTAAGGAACCTTTTGAATCTGTGCTTCACGCATCTTATATCCAAGCTTTTCTGAACGTGTATCAAACTCAACACGAACATCTGCATCATTAAGTGCATCAACAAGCTTCTGAGCGTAAGCATTAAGTTCCTCATCATCATTCTTTACAGGGAGCACTTTAACCTGTGTAGGTGCAAGCCAAAGTGGAAGATTTCCCTTTGTCTCCTCAAGAATGTAAGCCATAAATCTATCTAAAGAACCAAGGATAGCTCTGTGGATTACAACAGGTGTCTGCTTGTTGCTTTCTGCATCTGTGTAAGTAAGATCAAACTTAGCTGGGAGGCAGAAATCAAGCTGGCAGGTAGAAAGTGTAATCTCATTACCGATAGCTGGCTTAACGTTAACATCAAGCTTTGGTCCGTAGAATGCAGCCTCACCAATCTCCTCTGTAAACTCGATACCGATTTCTGTAAGAGTCTCACGAAGAGCCTGCTCTGCTGTGTTCCACATCTCATCATCCTGGTGATACTTCTTTGTGTCGGCTGGATCACGAAGTGAAAGAACACATCTGTAATCTGTAATACCGAAATCCTCGTATGTGCTGAAGATAAGGTCGCATACACTCTTAACCTCAGACTTAATCTGCTCCTGTGTACAGAAGATATGTGAATCGTTCTGGCAGAAGTGACGTCCTCTCTCAATACCCTTAAGTGTTCCTGAAGACTCAAAACGGAAATCGTGAGCGATTTCAGCGATACGAATTGGAAGCTCCTTGTATGAGTGTGGACGGTTTGCAAAAATTCTCATGTGGTGTGGGCAGTTCATAGGACGAAGAACAAAGCTCTCTCCCTCAACCTCCATAGCTGGGAACATGTTCTCCTTGTAGTGATCCCAGTGACCAGATGTCTGGTAAAGCTGAACTGTACCAACGCAAGGTGTCATAACGTGAAGGTAACCAAGCTTACGCTCCTTGTTGCGGATGTAGTTTTCAAGCTCTGTCCAGATTGTGTAACCGTTTGGAAGATACATTGGAAGTCCACGACCGATTAAATCATCAGCCATGAAAAGCTGCATATCCTTACCAATCTTTCTGTGATCACGCTCCTTAGCCTCCTCAAGAAGTGCAAGGTGCTCATCAAGCTGCTCCTGTGTTGGGAAGCAAACACCGTAAACACGGTTAAGAACCTGATTCTCAGCATCACCCTTCCAGTAAGCACCAGAGTGCTTAATAAGCTTGAAGTAACGGCAAAGCTTAACATTATCTACGTGAGGTCCACGGCAAAGATCAGTGAAATCGCCCTGATCGTAGCAAGAAATTGTCTGAGTGTCCTCATCCATGTTATTAATTAAGTCAATCTTGTATGGGTCATCCTTAAACATCTCAAGAGCCTCAGCCTTAGAGATTTCTCTTCTGTAAATCTTGCAACCAGACTTTGCTACCTTCTTCATTTCCTTTTCGATTTTAGCAACGTCCTCATCTGTAAGCATAACATCGCCAAGATCCATATCGTAATAGAAGCCTTCCTCTACTACCGGACCAACCCAAAACTTAGCGTTTGGATAAAGATGTTTTACAGCCTGTGCCATCATGTGAGCACATGAGTGATTTAGAGTATTTAATGACTCATCTTCTTTGAAATTAACCATGATATTTCTCCTTTAAAAATGTAATGAAATCTTAGCTGTAGTAGTAAATACAGCATTACCAGTACTAAGGGTGTAAAATCAAAAACACCCCTAGGAAGCTACAAATAGCTTTCCTAAGGGTGCATAAATCAAATTAATACACGGTTCCACCTTAGTGTTTCACTCATTTTGTCTTTAACGGAACTACCCGGAGGCGCTTCGCACAAAATGTGTTTCTACGCTCAGCTCGAGAATGGTGTTCATATAAGCTTCCACTAGACGCTTCCAGCCTAGGCGTCCTCTCTCTTAGCTTCCGCAAATACTACTGTTTCTGTCATCGCTTTTCGTGTCTAATCCTATCACAAAAATTGACTTTTCACAAGTAAAGTTTATATCACCTTACCTAAATTTCTAATACAAGGTAACTCCCTTTGCATTATAATTGCTAGAGCTTATAGCCAGAGCTTTTCCAATAATTGTATTTATTGAATCTACACTGGCCGATAAATTATTCACATAAGCAGATCCCGGTCCAAATAGGCTTTTAATATCCTCAACCTTTGCAGCATTTAACTTGTCTCCATCTACCTCCAACTTTCTATCACGATTTATTGTGATACCAAGCTTTTCAAACTCTGCCGACTTAGACTTAAAGGCTTCCTCAAATTCTGTTTTGAAACTATTATATAGTGCTCCTCCACAGGTGGTTAGATTTGAAACTGTGCTGTTGTATGCAGTAATAAAGTTGTTCACCTTCTTTATGATATCAGATTTATCAATTTCCTTTCCTTCCTCTGCAGTAAACAAATCTTTATCGCTTAAATTTTCCAATGCATCCAACAAATTAGAAGCCGACTTATTAACATCCTTATATTTTGTTTGGCCTTTCTTTCCCCTCAACCCCATAGATTCCATCTTCTGTTGAAACTTCATATCGTTATTTGATATAAGCTGATTAATTAATGGATTTCCGGTCTTGTTTTTATTCAACATTGAAAGAAGACTTTGGTTGCTCTGATAATATTCAAACGAATTGTTAATCTTGCTCATCCTGCTCCTCCTATTTGTTCATAAAAAAACACTCTCCTTAAGATTTATCCATCCTTGGAAAGTGTTGTGAATGATACTATTTAAATGTCCATTTGAACATTTAAATATTGAAATTTACAAGTGTTCTATCCTTACTTTTATATTATCGACAATTAAGCCTCTATTATTTAGATATGTGCCCCAAAACTTTTTTAATCCATCCTAATTCCCATTTTATTCTAACTGTAAGAATTTCATGCTGCTGATTTAAAAGATTATCTATAGTCTCTGGATTTGTAGTAATACCTTTCATCATCTCAATATTTTCATACATTTCATCGTACTGAGATACTTTGTTTTTGTATTCATTTTTCAGCATTGATGGAACATTATCCTGAGAAAAACAATCCTGCCCTCTTTCATGAACTTGAAGCATTTTTTCATATAATTCCTGTACTTTTGCATTATCCATTTTGAAACATCTACCCTTTTCTTATATTAAAATAATAAATTTCAAATAGTATAGGTTCTTGATTATCCTCAGAAAATCAAGAACCGGACACAGACCAATATTTTCTGAAGGAAAATATTGCCTGGCAAAGCCAGGTTCTTGCGGGGCTTTTCCTTAAGTGGCCCGCAAGAAGTCATGACTTCTTGCTGACTAAACAATGATATTTCGGCAAAATACTAAATTTTTTCATTTTGTAGTCTGCAAATTATTCTTCAATAACTGAGTCTATAAGTTTATCTTCAGAGTCATACACGAGCTTCACCGAAAAAAAATCATCCCTTTCCTTCAGAAGCTTTAAAAATGTAACATCTCCCTCCCAAAGATTAAGCTCATTTATCCTGTCAATGTCGACCCAAACAAGTTCCCCCTCTTCACAATCAGCTTTCAATGTTCCTTGAAAATCATCACTTGTAAAAAGAATAGTATGCTCAGTCTGTGCCCCCATAACAAAAGTCAAATAGCCTCTTGTTTTAACGTGATTCAGTCTAAAACCAGTCTCCTCAAAAACTTCACGTTTGATGCAATTAATTGGTGATTCCCCTTCTTCCACATGACCACCAACACCGATAAATTTCCCTGCATTAATGTCACGTTCTTTTTTTGTTCTATGAAGCATCAAATATTTATTGTCTTTAATCAGATAACAAAGCGTCGTTGTAGTCATACTGTTCCCTCCAGAACATCTTTTATCTATAAGTCGTTCTTAAACTGTTCCCAAGCTTCGGGATTTCTAACATAATAAATAGGACATTCCTTCCCTGTAACATCGTAGTGTCTTATCACATCATTTGCCTTCATATCAAAATCTTCAAGTAACCAATCCACCAACCTTATTAAAGATGCATATGATTCCTCAGTAAACTTTCCTGTTTCATCTGGATGGCAAACCTCAATTGATATAGTGTCATGATTTCTATCATTACTTGCTGAAGAGCGCTCATAAAGTGGAATACACATTATAATCTCTCCGTCCATCCCAACAACAAAATGAGAACATACATCTGAATCCTGGTGATTATAATAATCTCTGTTTTGCTGTGCAGTAGTTCCTGGATTACCAACATAATGAACAACAATATTGTTAATTCCATCAAGTCTTGCTCCTGTTCGTGAAGGATTGCCTTCATCAATATATTGTACATCAATCCATTCTGGAACCTCAATCTCCTCAGCCACCTGTAGTCTGTCCTTGTGATAAAAGCGCTTGTAGGCCATTAACATAATCCCTAAAAGCAAAATCACTTCGATAATAAGGATTAGAAGCTTTTGCTTTATTCTCTTATTTCTATCTTTTCTTCCACGTCTTCTTCTATTGTATCTTGCACACATTATTTCTGCCTCTATAATCTTGTCCCTAGAGCACTTTATGTCTAGCTTATTTTTGTTTTCCGGCTTACTTTCCCAGCCTATTTCTTGCATTTGAGAGTACTTTTTTCCAGCTTACTTCTGGAATCTTGAGTACTTTTATACAGATCTAATTCTAGCAATTAGGAGTCCCTTTATACAGATTTACTTCTAGCATTTAGGAGTCCCTTTTATACAGATTTACTCCTAGCATTTAGGATTCTCTTTTATACAGATTTACTTCTAGCATTTAGGAGTCCCTTTTATACAGATTTACTTCTAGCATTTAGGATTCTCTTTTATACAGATTTACTCCTAGCATTTAGGATTACCTTTTTCCAGTTTAATTCTGGCATCTAGGAGTATTACTACCGGATATTTTATCGTTTACTTATGCAAAACAATTCTTATTATAGGTCACATTAAAATAGAGAACAACTTTTGTGCATAACATATTTCAATATACTTCTTTTAAACCAAATATCTTTTTATTTTTTCGTCAATTAATTTCAAATCCAAACCAATACCATTAGCTTCAGTTGAAAGAATCAGATTATCCCCTAAAACTATTCTGCTCTTTTCATATCTTGCTAGTTTTTCAAGATTCTTGTCAGCATATTCAACATTTGACAAAAGTCCCAAATGCTCCCAATATATCGTCTTTCTTTCTCTCAGATTCAGCAATACAAAATCAGGATAACACCTAGAACCATTATAGAGAATTATCTCCGGTTCATATACATAATTTATCCCATAACTATTAAACAAATCCGCAAGAATCTTTTCCGATTTTGACCTAACCTCTTCTCCTTTATTTGTTGTATAAGATGTCTCAAACTTATAATCATTCTGTCCCGCAATATACTTTGATTTCCATTTTTCTATATATTCTTCATCTGATGCAATTAACGGCTTAATTAACTTCTTCTTCCCATCATAAAGACACTTATATACATCGCTTATACCACATGGATCATACTTTTTTATAAAATTAGCTAACGTAGTTTCCTGATTATTCAACACTTTTATTAATTTTTTATAATAGGATTTTTGTGCTATTTCTTCTGCAAAACCACGCTGTGATGTTGGAATATATACAATCTTTCCTTCTTTATTTTTATAATACAGTTGATAACATCCATTTTTCTTCTTCACCGTAAGATGGTACTCCGTAATATTCTCCATCCTTGAAAGTTCTTTCATTACATAGATTTTTTGTTTATTTATTTCTTCTAGTTCCTGTTTTAATTTCTCTATATTCATTGTTAAATACCTCAAATTATAAAATTTATTATATTTCCACATAGGATATAATCAGTTCTCACACTGACATTCCCAGCATTTGGTTCTATAGATTGATGTATATCCGATCTACAACCAATATTTTTGTCATTTTCGCTTTCTACAGGGTACGCTATGCGCTTGTACTACCTCCTGTTTTATCATTTTCAATTTCTGTGGGGTATGCTCTGCCACCGGCACTACCACCTGTTCTGTTACTTTCCACTCCTGTTGGGTATGCTCTGCCACCGGCACTACCACCTGTTCTGTTACTTTCCACTTCTGTGGGGTATGCTCCATACTGACACTACCACCAGTTCTGTCTCCTTTTCTTTCTGTGGGGTAGTCTCTGCTACCAGCACTACCACCAGTTCTGTTACTTTCCACTTCTGTGGGGTATGCTCCATACTGACACTACCACCAGTTCTGTCTCCTTTTCTTTCTGTGGGGTAGTCTCTGCTACCGGCATTACCACCAGTTCTGTTACTTTCCACTCCTGTGGGGTAGTCTCTGCCACCGACACTACCACCTGTTCTGTCTCTTTTTCTTTCTGTGGGGTAGTCTCTGCCACCGGCACTACCACCAGTTCTGTTACTTTCCACTTCTGTGGGGTAGTCCCCGGTGCCGTACCTATCACTAGCACCTATCACTGGCACCAAGCACTACCACTTCACTCCACTCAGATAACCGCATCCCCTCAGGATTAAGTCATAAAAGATCCTTATCTTCTAAAAAAAGGTTAACACCTCTAGAATCCACTCGGATTCTTCCAGAATTCATAGTATACATAATCTGTGCGCCAGACTTTTCTAAACGGGAAACCGCTTCATCTGCTGGATGTCCATAGCGATTTTGCTTAGCACAGCTGATAACGGCAATATCAGGAGAAAGCTCTTTAAGGAATTTCGAATCAGAACTATAGCGGCTACCATGGTGACTAACTTTTAATAAATTTACATGTTCTACCAATCCGCTTTGTACTATAATTTGCTCCTGTTCGGATGCAATATCACCTCCAAAAAATGCTGTATACTCCCGTTTACCATCCATGTTTGAATCATAAGATAATAACAGTGATAAGGACAATGCGTTGACATTATCCCTATATAGATTTGCATTCTTTTCAGTTGGATAGACACATTTCAATGAGATATGTTTTGTACCAACGATATCCCCTTGTTTCATATACAAAACTTTGGTTTTATTTTCTTTTGCCAAGTTCATAATGTTAGCTAAGGCTTCGTTATCTTCCTTTGGGATATACTCCGTAAAAACAATATTTTTAATCGAATATTTTGATTCAAGTAATGAAATCAAACCAGAAATATGATCTTCGTCAGTATGAGAGACAAACCAATAATCAATGCTTCTCACTCCCTTATACTTCAAGAAGGGAAGAATTGTATACTCGCCTACTTCTTTTGAAGAAGTACTACCACCATCTATAAAAAAATGAATACCATCTCCCGAATTAATATATATTCCATCCCCTTGTCCAACATCTAAAATATCAATTTCAAAACTTCCAGTTCTTGGAATAAGCCATATTATAAATATCATAATTAGTAATGATACAATAATCACTATCTGCTTTTTCTGAGTTATCAATATTTCCTTTTTGTCTTTTGATTCTCTTTGAAGCAAAGTCTCTTCAACTCTTTGAATATTTGTTATCAGATTCGTTTTTTCTCCAATTGCATTCCTATTCGCCACTACTTCTTTTATTACTTTAGCTAGTCTTATAATTTTTTCATGATAATGCACAATAATCACAACACACACATAATAAAAAATAACTTCTCGCCAGGTACGATGCCCTACAATTAATGATGCACCTGGAAGTTTTGAAGCATTATCAGAAATCATTTCAAAAAAATAAATGATTTCATGACAAATAAACAGCGGCCATTTAGCTAACGGCAAATATATCATTCCTAAAACGCCTGATACTAAACCTGCCAAAAGTAAAATTGGCATTAGCGGAAGTACCACTATATTTACAAAAACTGAATATATTGGAGTCTGATAATATAGCTGCGTGACAAGTGGTAGCATTGCTATTGTCATTCCAAGGGAAAATATAAAACTGGAAACTATGTATTCTTTTATCTTTCCAGCCTTCTGTTTCCTTCTTTCCCTGGTATAGTCTCCATAAATTCTACTAATAGGAAGTACAACATAATAAATCCCGAGGATTGCACCAAAAGAAAGAATAAAACTTCCGTTTTTTACATACAGTGGATTCTCCAGTAATAGAAAAATAGACATCACAGCCAGAGCTGTCAACATATCGTAGCTTTCCCCGGCAATCTGTGAACCAAGATAAATCAAGAACATTCCTATAGCACGAATAGATGAAATACTTCCTCCTGTTACACATCCATACATTATCGCTACAAATCCCGATACTATACCACTTGTAAAAAAGCTAAATCCTCTCTTTCGAAGAAGATTGTATAGCGCAATGCAAACAACTGACACATGTAACCCTGATACTGCCAAAATATGAGCTATACCAACGCTTTGAAATAACTCTTTTAAACAATTATCCAAATTTCCACGTTCGCCTATTACAACACTAGCAAGAAAACCAGCTTCCTCTCCATGTAAATAAGATTCATATACCTTTAAAAAGTATTGCCTTATTCTATAGGAAAAATCCTCTCTAGAAAAAATTCCTGCACTTAAGCCAGAAAGTTTTACATCTTCTATCTCAAATAATAAACCTAGAGAATTATAATAAACTTTTGTATCAAAGCCACCTTCATTTGTAGCAACAGAAAAAAGTTTTACTTTACCTACAATATTCACTTTACAATTATTTGGAATTTCTTCTGAATCAATTTTGAATATACAAGAAATGTTTTTTAGAATTTTGCTACCCTTTTTCACCGTAGCATTTTTTAAATAATAAACGACTTTGTCGTTTTTAAGTTCCTTATGATATACCGTTCCTTCTGCTACTATTTGATCTCCAGTGGATAAAGACCTTTCTACAACAGAAGCTTTGTCATATGCACCAAGTAAATCCCAGGGGGCATATGTGCTTATTAAAGCAAGCAGTAATATCAGTAAGGAAACCTTGCACAGGAATCTTCCCTTAAACATCTAACCTCCTACTGCTCAAAAATTATAGGTTTTTGTGGGCTTTTTCCTTAAGTAGCCCACAAGAAGTTATAGATTCCTGTTTTTCCTCAGAAAAACAGGAATGGTAAATACCATGAAAATAGATTTATCTATTTTCATGTCCTGCAAAGCAGGATTTTTGCTGACAATCTCATTGTTTGGTCAGCAAGAAGTCATAGTTTTTTTGATTTTCATCAGAAAATCAAAAACCGGACATAGACCAATATTTTCTGAAAGAAAATTTTGCCTGGCAAGGCCAGGTTCTTGCGGGTCTTTTCCTTAAGTGGCCCGCAAGAAGTCATTAATTATCGTTTTTCACTTCATCCAAAGCTTCATCATCTTCATTCATGAATTCATCATCATCCTCTATGTATGAATCATCATCCTCATCATAATCATTGTTGACAATGTTAGGATTTCTGGATATGGCCGATGACAAATCTACATCAATATTTGAGATATGAGGTGTCTCTCCATTGACAAGTATCTGTACCTGCTTAACTGTATCCAGCTCTGTAAGTGAATTTACTATCGAATAAAGAGTAACTTGTTCAGTAACACCAGTCACTGCAGTCTCTAATGTTGCATCAAAATTTACAATACAAACACCATTTTCTGAAACCGAAATAGAATTAATCTTTGTTCCTGATGGTAATGTAGCTAAAAGCTTTTCATTATCAGGTCCTTTGAGAAGCTGTTCTATTACAAGCTTTTCCCTTGAAACATTTCTGCTGTAATAAACATGACGACTTTCAGGAACAACTGACATTCCATCTGCACTAGCAAAATATAGAGTCAAATCTGTGGCAAGCAATGAATCTGTCTCCTGACCAAAATCCTCTATGAAGGTATCGGCCGTCATAGCTCCCACAGCCTCTCCAGTTGAGTCTGTCAATGGCGCATTGTTGATATAGAAAGTAATATTTTTTACACCCTCTATCTGAGATAAAGTCTTTACTATAGCAGCGCGAACAAGAATCTCTGTATATATATCAAGAGAATCATATTCACCGACAAAATAAAGTTCCAAAGCACCATCGTTTAACTCCCAATTTTTCAGCTCCACGCCGCTTGGAATAGTGGTAATGTAATCAATATCATCAGTACTTTCCTTAAGCTTATCAATAGCCTCTGAAATCTGGTCGTTGGTCCCCTTCGACTGAAGATCATATGCCACAGGTGTAATACTTGTCTTATCCGTATTTACGTAATATACCTTAAAATCTCCTTTAGAAGCTTTGCCAGAGCAACCCATTAGAGAAAGCATCATGATGCATACCAGTAAAAGACTAAATATCTTTTTCATTAATGGGCCTCCTTTTCAATAAAATTGAGAGGTATACGAACATCAAACGTAGAACCTTCTCCTAGCTTTGAACGAACCTTTATTTCGCCATTATGCATAGCAATAGCACTCTTTGTGATAGCAAGACCAAGACCCGTTCCACCAATCGCTCTGGAGTGTGATTTATCTGCGCGATAAAATCTATCAAAGATGTAGTCAACTGAATCCTCAGGAATTCCAAGACCATTATCCTCTACTTTTATAAAAAAGAATTGGTGATCTGAATTTAAAGAAATGTGCACCCATCCACCTTCTTCATTATATTTGATGGCGTTTTCAACAAGGTTGGTAACAACAAGTGTAAACTTTACCTCGTCAACTTCTGCTACAACAGGCCTAAAAGATTCAAAAACAACCTCCACGTCAGCTTTTTCAGCAATCGGCTTTAGACGCTTTAAAATATGTTCAATCAGCTCATTTATATTTACTGCTGAAACATTAAGCTTTGAATCACTTTTATCCATCCTGACAAGGCTTAAAAGATCATTGATAATTTTTGTTTCACGATCGATTTCATCACCAATATCAAGCATAAATTCCTTGTACATCTCAATAGGAACATTCTCCGATTCATTTAATGAATCAGCCAGTACCTTCATAGATGTAAGTGGAGTTTTCAACTCGTGAGACACATTTGAAACAAATTCCTGACGAGACTGATCAATAGCCTGAAGCTTTTTAATAACTTCATTGAATTTTTCTGAAACATCCTCCAACTCTGTATATGACTTATTAGCCGGCAATTCATTAGAGTACTCTCTTATAATGGCATCTAAAGAATTCGACATTTTCTTCATTGGTTTTGAAAAGTAAATAGATACAAAGATTGACACAATTATAGCAAGGGAAATAATAATAACTGCTCCTATCAATGCATAAGAAACAAATATATCAATATTTTGATTAATATATTCCATAGACTTATTGATAATCAAAGTACCAACAAGCTCCCCCTCAGAATTGCTGAGAGGTACTGAAACTATTAGATATTTCGTAGCATCATCATAGTAATACAAAGATTCTCCCTGTGTGGAACGAATAATATTATCCCATATTACTGTTTTGCCAACATCTACTGAATAAGAATCCTTAACGATAGTCAAGGCCGAATTTACAACTAATATTCTTCCGTTGTAGCTATCTGCCATTGCCTTGAGTTCAGTATCAAGTACTGAATTGTATTCCCCTAAAACGTATCCGCTTGTAACAATCTGATTATTGTATTGAGCGGCCTGTGCCATAAGATTTGCTGCATCTGTTCGAATTGAAACTGATTTATATGCGCCCAAATAAATAGGCACACAAACCAAAAATGGAATGATGCCTATTAGTAATATTATTATTGCATTTTTAAATCCTAAGCTATGTAAAACTGAAAAAAAACTTTTATTTTCCATTAGCAACTCTCTTTAGTGATTAATATGCTCCCCTAGATATTGACTACTTAAAATAGTAACCAACTCCCCATTTTGTAAGAACATACTTTGGCTCCTTAGGATTTGGCTCAATCTTCTCACGAAGACGTCTAACATGAACATCAACAGTTCTCTCATCGCCAGGGTAGTCTGCACCCCATATAGTCTTGAGAAGATTCTCTCTAGAAAATACCTTTTTTGGATTGTTAACCAATAAAGTAAGAAGTTCAAATTCCTTTGAAGTAAGATTATATTCAACATCAAGAATTGTTAATCGGCGGTTGTTCTTGTCAAGAACTACATCACCATACCTAATAACGCCTTCTTCAATCTCACGCTTTTCTGCAGCTGCTTTTGCCATAGAAGCACGTCTCATGATAGCCCTAAGTCTTGCCTTTACCTCAAGAATATTAAATGGCTTTGTAATGTAGTCGTCGGCTCCATACTCCAATCCAAGAATCTTATCCATATCGTCACCCTTTGCTGTAAGCATGACAATAGGAACATTCGAAAACTCACGAATGCTCTGACAGACCTCAAATCCAGTAAGTTTTGGCAACATGACATCCAATAAAATCATGTCATATTCCTTTTGTTTTGCCATATCCAAAGCTTCCTGTCCGTCCTCAGCTGAGTCTACTTCCATACCATCCTGTACTAACGAAAATCGAAGTCCTTTAACAATGAGTGGTTCATCATCAACTACTAATACTTTTTTTGCCATAATCATCCTCTATTTTTGCTTAAATTTTTATTAGTTTATAAATCTGATTATAAATTCCATCACCGATTCCTGAAACATTTTTTATTTCTTCAATGGACGAGAAGTTTCCATTTGACTCCCTGTAGGTAACAATCTGATTAGCCTTTGTCTGGCCAATTCCAGGAAGTGTTGAAAGCTCTGATGCAGAAGCCTGATTAATATTTATCAGACCGTCGTCAACCTGAGTGGCAATAGATTCTTTCTCATCAATAGCCATTCTTTCTTCCTTGGTGTAAACATAAATCTTTTGTCCATCTTCTAAAAGTGTAGCCTGATTAAGATCAGAATCATCTGCAGTTTCAAGCATGCCACCAGCAGACTCAATAGCTGAAAACATTCTTGAACCAGCCGGCAAACTATAAACGCCTGGATTTAAAACAGCACCTGCAACTTGTACATAGATAACACTATTTACAACCTCGGATAAATCTGTTTTGACCTCTGAAGATTCATCTTCCTTGGAAGAATTCGTAGTTTCATCAATCAGCTCTGTGGATTGAAAATAAGACGCATTTCCACAGCCAGTAAATAAAAATAGGCTGCAAAACACGAGAAATAAATATTTTTTCATTTTGATCTCCTATCTAAACATAAAATGGTTTAGCTTAGAAGATGCAGTATCATCTCGTATATTGTAGCCTTTTAATCCAGATATTACAAGAGTTTTACGGTAATATTTCGTAAACAGATTAATAACTTTGCCCTTTTAATGGCTATCTATAAAAAAGTGTCGAATACATTTTCCAGTTTCTTTTTGAATTCATCCACATCCTGCTCGGTAATAATAAGCGGTGGCAATAAACGAAGTACATCTTTGCCTGCAGATAAAACTACCAAATGTTCATCCATTAAGCTACGGCTTACCACATCTTTTACTGGAATTGTAAGGACAAGTCCCTGCATAAGCCCTAGTCCTCTTCGTTCAACAACAAAATCATATTTCTCAACAAACAAATCAAGTGTCTGTTCTAAATAAGGAGTTATGTTGTTTACGTGGTCAATAAGCTTATATTCCTCAAACATATCAAACACTTGTGAAACAGCTGCTGTGCAAAGAGGATTACCTCCATAAGTTGTGCCATGATCGCCTGGAACAAGTGACTGGGAGGCAACCTTATCAGTTACACAAAATGCTCCAATTGGCACACCATTTCCAAGCGCCTTTGCTGTAGTCAGAATATCTGGTTTTATATTATATTGCTGGAATGCGTACATGCTACCAGTACGTCCCATACCACACTGAACCTCATCCAGAATAAGGAGTATTCCCTCGTCATCACACAGTTCTCTAACCTTCTGCAAAAATTCAGGATCAGCAGGATATAAACCGCCCTCTCCCTGTACTGTTTCCAATATTATGGCACATGTTTTTTCAGTAAGATTTGCCAGCACACTGCCGAAGTCATTGAATGTGGCAAACTTTACACCAGACATTAAAGGATAAAAGGGTTCGCGATAATGTTCGGTTCCTGTAACAGAAAGTGAACCTACGGTACGACCATGAAAACTGTTTTCCATTGCAATTATTTCATAGTCACCTGGCCCTTTATTCGTATATGCGTATTTTTTTGCAGTCTTAAGAGCACCTTCAATTGCTTCTGCTCCCGAGTTTGTAAAAAATACCTTGTCCATACCTGAAGCCTTTGAAAGCTTTTCTGCCGCCTCTATCATAGGCGTATGATAATAGAGGTTTGATGTATGAGTAATTCTTTTTAACTGGGTTATTAAGGCATTCTCATAATCCTCATTACCATAACCAAATGCCATTACTCCAATACCTGAAGCAAAATCCAAGTACTCTTCATCTAACTCGTCATATAAATGAACCCCTTTACCATAATCGAAAATAACGTTAAATCGATTATAAACATGTAAAAGATTCTCTTCTGCTTTTTCGATATATTCTTTTTTATTCATTGTAATACCTCGTATCCTTGTCTCCTATGATAGCTGTACCAATTCCTTTATTTGTAAAGAACTCGAGAAGTAAACAGTGAGCAATTCGCCCATCTAAAATATGAACGCGGTTAACCCCCTGCTCAATGGCATCGATACAATTTGTAAGCTTAGGCAACATACCGCCGCCTATATATCCATCGCCTATAAGAGCCCTTGCCTCATCACAAGTCATTTCTGAAATAAGGGTATTTGGATCATCTTTATCTTTGTACACTCCCTCAATATCTGTCAAAAATGCAAGCTTCTCTGCATTTAGAGCTTTTGCAATTGCACAAGCTGCATCGTCTGCATTAATGTTGTATGTAACAAAATTATCATCCATACCAATCGGACAAACAATAGGAAGAAAGTCATTTTCGATAAGATCATTTAAAATCTTTGGATTAACCTCTTTTATCTCCCCAACAAAACCGATGTCCTGACCATTTGAAAGTTTCTTTTCTACTTTTAATAAACCACCATCTTTGCCAGAAACACCAACAGCATTTACGCCTAATGCCTGTACATTTTGTACTAATGATTTATTTACCTTATTTAAAACCATCTCTGCAATTTCCATAGTAGCTTCGTCAGTTTTTCTAAGACCATTGATAAACTCTGGCTCCATTCCAGTCTTCTCAACCCAACGACTTATTTCCTTACCACCACCGTGAACAATAATTGGCTTGAATCCAACAAGTTTCAACAATGTAACATCTTGAATAACCTGTTTTTTAAGTTCCTCATCCACCATTGCACTGCCGCCGTATTTTACAATCATAATCTTTCGATTGAATCGTTGAATATATGGCAAGGCCTCTATTAAAACCTGTGCCTTATCCAAAATAGGTTGCATACTGCTATCCATTTCATTTCCTCCTTTATGCCATGATTCTACTAATTTCTGCCACTTATAATCAAAAACCAAATTTCTCTTTCCTCAAAAACCTATAACAAGTATCTCTAAATACAACTAAGACCTATAATCTGCGTTAATTTTTACGTAGTCATATGTCAGATCGCATCCCCAAGCAGTTGCCGACTGACTTCCTTCATTCATGTTGACAAATACAGTAACCGTATCTTCCTTCATAATTTCAAGTGCCTTATCCTCATCAAAATCAAGTGGATTTCCTTTATCAAAAACCTTCAATTCTCCATTAGCACCCTTAAAGAAAAGCTCCACATCATTCTGATCAAAATCCGCTCCAGAATATCCCATAGCACATAGGAATCGTCCAAAATTAGCGTCACATCCAAAGATGGCTGCTTTTGAAAGGTTCGAACCAACTATTGCTTTAGCCATAAGCTTTGCGTCCTCTTTTGACTTCGCATTTACGATAGTTGCTTCAAATAGCTTACTTGCTCCTTCGCCATCTGCAGCCATCTTCTTTGCAAGAGTCTCGCAAACATAGCAAAGAGCATCTTTAAATGACTCATACTCTTCTCCCTCTGACTGGATTAACTTGTTTTCGGCAAGTCCATTAGCCATACAAAGAAGTGTATCGTTTGTGGATGTATCTCCATCTACTGTAATCATATTAAAGGTATCAGAAACCACCTCACTAACAGCTTTCTGAAGAAGCTCCTTTGTGATTGAAAGATCTGTTCCAATAAAAGCCAACATTGTACACATGTTAGGATGAATCATTCCAGACCCCTTACTCATTCCTCCTAAAGTAACTACCTTACCATCAACTTCAAATTGAACTGCAACCTGTTTATTTACTGTATCTGTGGTCATAATCGCCTTTGATGCATCTGTTCCCGCAGAAATGCTTTCGTCCAATGATGTAGACATTTCATTAACGCCAGCCACAAGCTTATCAACAGGAAGCTGCATTCCTATTACACCTGTAGATGCGACAGCTACTGTGTCGTATGGAACATTAAGTTTTTGTTCAACTGCTTTTGCAGTAGCTTCACATGCATCAAATCCTTCTTTTCCTGTACAGGCATTTGCAATACCTGAATTTATAACAACCACCTGCATTTTCTCCGAATTTTTTACAATATTCATATCCCACTGAACGCATGCTGCTTTCACCACATTGCTGGTGAAAGTACCAGCACTAATTGCTGGAACTTCAGAGTAAATCATCGCCATGTCTGTTCGTCCCTGATATTTAATTCCTGCAGCACAGCTTGCAGCTTTAAATCCCTTCGCAGCTGTGATACCGCCATCTATCACTTTCATCCTTCAATTACCTCCTAGCCAGTAATTTTTACCTGAGTAAACTAACTGTTAAATTTTATGATGTTTTCATCATTCAAAACAAAATCGTATGTATTGAAATCTTCCCTTTCTCGCCACCCCTCAGCATGCCAAAACTGGTTGCCAACAGCGTTTCCGCAAAATGCCACTAATTGAATTTTATTTATGCCTTCAGCTTTCAAACGAAGCATTGCTTCTGTAACCATAGCCTTTCCAATTCCGTGTTTACGATATTCTTCTTTTACACAAACATGATAAAAACTTCCATGTCTGCCATCATTTCCTACTAAAATTGTTCCAACGATTATTCCATCTGCAATAGCCACAACTGATAACCCAGTATTGCGTTTTAGAAATGCCTCAACCCCATCTTTTGAATCATCAATGGAACGCATTGCAAATCCATGAATAGTATTCCATAGGTCATAAACTTGAGCATAATCGTCAATTGTCATTGTTTTTATTTTAAAATTCATAAGCTTCTCCATAGAAAGTAAGAATTATGGAAACATTGGTGCAAAATCAAGTCCCATCTTTTCATCGAGTCCGAAGATAATGTTCATATTTTGGACTGCCTGTCCTGCAGCGCCCTTTACAAGATTATCAAGAGCACCCATCATTACAACTCGTCCTGTTCTTTCGTCAATCATGCAACTGACATCAACAAAGTTACTTCCTTCAACCCACTTTGTTTCAGGACATTCGCCATAGTTTAGCACTCTCACAAAAAATTCATCATCATACATATCGTGATAAGCTTTCATGACCTCATCCTTTGTAGGAAGCTTTCCATCCTTCTTTACAAGTTTTGCATACCCAGTAACAAGAATGCCTCTATTCATTGGTACAAGATGAGGAGTGAAGTTCAGCATCACCTCTTTGTTACAAGCATATCCAAGTTGTTCTTCAATTTCTGGAGTATGACGATGACTTGTAACGCCATATGCCTTGATGCTCTCATTCACTTCACAGTAAAGATTAGGTAGCTTTGCTCCTCTTCCTGCTCCAGAAGTTCCTGATTTTGCATCTATTATCAAAGTATCTGTATCGATCAATCCTGCCTTTACAAGCGGATATGCTGTAAGAATTGAACAGGTTGTATAACATCCAGGATTGGCAATTAATCTTGCTCCCTGCTCCTTATCTCTATTAATTTCACAAAGACCATATACGGCCTCCTTTATAAATTGTGGCGACTTATGCTGGATTTGGTACCACTTTTCATACGTAGAAACATCCTTAATTCTATAATCTGCTGAAAGATCAATCACTTTACAATTATTCAGTATCTCCTCTGTTAGAACTCCTGCCAAATAGCCCTGAGGTGTTGCAGTAAAAATCACATCTACCTGCTTTGAAAGTTCAACAATATTGTCGTCTAAGCACTTGTCTTCAACCAAAGTAAACATATTTTTATAAATAGAAGCAAAACGCTCATCCACATAACTTCTTGAACCATACCAAATAATTTCAGCCTCAGGATGACTGTAAAGTAGTCTGACGATTTCTGCTCCTGCATAACCAGTCGCACCAATAATTCCAACTTTAATCATAATGTTTTACTCCTTCTTTCTTTATGTCTCAATTAAGTAATATTGTATTACTTCACTTTCACAAAGTAAAGTAATACAGCGTAATTTTATAAATAAATTTTGCATAAATATACATCATAAAACAGATTAATTCAACATCTATTTTCACAATATTTATATTTATGCTCAATATATGCATAAATTACCACTTGAATTATGCACTTTATTGTAGTACAGTATTTTCAGACTTCATTCAAGAAGGATTTAAATTTCAAATACATTTATAAAGGAGAACACACTATGGCAAAGGAAAAAGTTGTACTTGCTTATTCAGGTGGACTTGATACCACCGCTATCATCCCTTGGTTAAAGGAAAACTATGGTTATGAAGTTGTTTGCTGCTGCATCGACTGTGGTCAAGGAGAGGAATTAGATGGACTTTCAGAAAGAGCTAAAGCTTCCGGAGCCTCTAAATTATATATTGAAGATATTGTTGATGATTTCTGCGATAACTACATCGTTCCATGTGTACAGGCTGGCGCAATATACGAAAACAAATATCTTCTTGGTACAGCAATGGCTCGTCCAGGAATTGCAAAGAAGCTTGTAGAAATTGCAAGAAAAGAAGGCGCAGTTGCAATATGCCACGGTGCTACCGGTAAAGGAAACGACCAAATCCGTTTCGAGCTTGGTATCAAAGCACTTGCACCAGACATCAAGGTAATTGCTCCATGGCGTAATGATAAATGGAAGCTTCAGTCTCGTCAGGATGAGATTGACTACTGCAAGGCTCATGGAATTAATCTTCCATTTAGTACTGATCAGTCTTACAGCCGTGACCGTAATCTTTGGCACATCAGCCACGAAGGCCTCGAACTGGAAGATCCTTCTCAAGAGCCAAACTATGAGCACCTGCTTATGCTCACCACTCCACCTGAAAAGGCACCTGAAAAGCCTGAATATGTCACAATGACATTTGAAAAGGGTGTACCTGTTTCATTAAATGGAAAGACAATGAAGGTTTCCGATATTATCAAAGAATTAAATGAAATCGGTGGCCGAAATGGTATCGGTATCGTTGATATTGTTGAGAATCGTGTGGTAGGAATGAAGTCACGTGGTGTATACGAGACACCAGGCGGAACTATCCTTATGGAAGCTCATGCTCAGCTTGAGGAGCTTTGTCTCGACCGTGCCACAATGGAAATGAAGAAAGAAATGGGTAATAAGCTTGCTCAGGTTTGCTACGAAGGAAAATGGTTCACTCCACTCTGCGATGCAATCCAGGCATTTGTTAAATCTACTCAGGAGTATGTTACAGGTGAAGTTAAATTCAAGCTTTACAAAGGAAACATTATTAAAGCTGGTACAACCTCTCCTTACTCACTCTACTCTGAATCACTTGCAAGCTTCACAACTGGTGACCTCTATGATCATCATGACGCAGAAGGCTTCATTACACTTTGGGGTCTTCCACTTAAGGTTCGCGCTATGAAGCTTCAGGAAAACCAGAAGCAAAACAATAACTAATGACTTCTTCTGGGCTACTTAAAGAAAAAGCCCACAAGAACCTATAAAAATCTACAAATTTAAAACTCCATATATATAGAGCCCTCCGTAATCCCTGGAGGGCTCCTATTTTTTTTAACTTCAACCTATAAAGTAAGAAAGAGTTTTGCTTTGTAGGAATCACAGAGTAATTTTCAATAAAGTACAAAAGAGCCGATGCCTTTTGCATCGACTCTATAAATGATCCATTATTTAGCTGTAATGTATCCCTGTGCTTTAAGAAGCTCTGCGCAAAGTACAGCGCCACCTGCCGCACCACGAACTGTATTGTGTGACAATCCAACAAACTTCCAATCGTAGATGCTGTCCTCACGAAGGCGTCCAACATTGATTCCCATTCCGTTTTCATAGTCAACATCAAGAGCAACCTGTGGACGGTTATCCTCTTCCATGTAACGAATAAACTGCTTTGGTGCAGATGGAAGCTTAAGCTCCTGTGGCACTCCTGAGAAGTTGTTGATTGCATCGATAAGCTGCTGCTTTGTAGGAGCTTTTTTGAACTTTACAAATACTGCTGCTGTATGACCATTAAGTACTGGTACACGAATGCACTGGCTTGTAATTTTCACATCGTCTGCAGGAACAATCACACCATCTTTGATTTCG
Organism: uncultured Pseudobutyrivibrio sp.; assembly: GCA_946403965.1. Taxonomy (GTDB): domain Bacteria; phylum Bacillota; class Clostridia; order Lachnospirales; family Lachnospiraceae; genus Pseudobutyrivibrio. The sequence goes on from CAMJBT010000005.1 coordinate 71,829, forward strand.
CCCCAAATTCTAAGTGGCTCCTTCTCAGACTTTTCCTCCTCACCAGAGATAAATGGAATTATATTGTGCTCCATCTCAGGCCAATCCTTAAATGTTTTACCTGCACCTGAAATAGCCTGATATGTAGTAACAACAACCTCATAAGGCTCAAATTCTTTCCATGCTGTAAGAACTGGAGCATATGACTGGATTGAGCAATTAGGCTTAACTGCTACGAAACCACGTGTTGTACCAAGTCTCTCCTTCTGGAACTTAATAACATCCATGTGCTGTGGATTTATTTCTGGCACTACCATTGGTACGTCTGGTGTCCATCTATGTGCTGAGTTATTTGAAACTACAGGAGTCTCAGTCTTTGCATAAGCTTCCTCGATGGCCTTAATCTCATCCTTAGACATATCAACAGCTGAGAATACAAAATCAACTTCCTTTGCAACTTCCTCAACCTCATTAACATTCTTTACGATAATGTCCTTTACAGCTGCAGGCATTGGAGTATCCATCTTCCATCTTCCGCCAACTGCATCCTCATATCTCTGACCAGCACTTCTTGGGCTAGCAGCGATTGTTGTAACCTCAAACCAAGGATGATTTTCAAGGAGAGAAATAAATCTCTGACCAACCATACCTGTTCCACCAAGAATACCGACTTTTAACTTCTCGCTCATTTCAAACAATCTCCTTATTTTGTATTTGTATGACGGACATTTGTCCGTGTTAGAGTGTATTATAAATAAAGTGTCTAATTTTTGCAAGGACTTTTTGAATATTTCGAACAAAAATCTTCAGAAAAAATTACTATCCATAGATTGCCAATAAAAAGCTATCTATGAATAGTAATTAAATAATAACTATGCTAAAAATTCCCTGCAAGCTTTTATCTCATTTACCATTGCATCATGTCCTGGCGCACCTACAGTAAGACGCTTGTTAACGCAGGTCTCCATTGAAATTGCATCATAAATATCCTCCTCAAAAGCTGGCGAAATTGCCTTAAGCTCTTCAAGTGACATATCATCAATTGCAATTCCCTTATCAATACAATATAAAACTACCTGTCCAATAATGCCATGGGCATCTCTAAATGGAACACCATGATTAACAAGATAATCAGCAGCATCAGTGGCATTTGTAAATCCGTTGTTTGCAGATGCAGCCATAACATCCTTGTTGAATTTCATAGTTGCAAGCATACCATCAAAAAGGACAATGCAGTTGATAACTGTCTCCATAGCATCAAATGCCATTTCCTTATCTTCCTGCATATCTTTGTTATAAGCAAGAGCGATTCCCTTCATTGTGGTAAGAAGTGACATTAAAGCGCCATAAACACGCCCTGTCTTTCCGCGGACAAGCTCTGCAATATCTGGGTTCTTCTTCTGTGGCATAATAGAAGATCCTGTTGAAAAAGCATCATCAATTTCAACAAAACGATATTCATTACTGTTCCAAATAATAACTTCTTCTGAGAAACGAGAAAGATGCATTTGAATGGTACATAATGCTGATAAAAACTCTATAAGGTAATCTCTGTCAGATACACCATCCATAGAATTTAAGGTTGGGCCTTCAAATTCCAAAAGCTCTGCTGTCATATCTCTATCAAGGGGATAAGTTGTGCCTGCAAGGGCGCCAGAGCCTAATGGACAACGATTCATACGAACTCTGATGTCTTCAAGTCGCTGAACATCTCTTTTAAACATTTCAAAATATGCACCCATGTGATGTGCCAGGGTAATTGGCTGTGCCTTCTGCAGATGGGTAAATCCAGGCATAATAGTATCAATATTCTCTTCCATTATTCCAAGGATTGTCTCAAGCAAATGCTTTAAAGCTTCGGCAGTTGCATCCACCTGGTCTCTAGTATAAAGTCTCATATCAAGAGCAACCTGATCATTTCGGCTACGTCCTGTATGTAGTTTCTTTCCTGCATCACCAATTCTATCAATGAGGTTAGCCTCTACAAAACTATGAACATCCTCGTACTCTGATGTAATTTCAAGATTACCATTGTTCACGTCTGCTTCAATACCATCTAAACCTTTGAGAATTTCATCTCTCTCAGCCTCTGTAATAACGCCTACAGAAGCAAGCATTTTTACATGAGCTCTGCTACCTCTAACATCCTGCTGAAAAAGCTTTTTATCAAAGCTAATAGACGCATTGAAATCATAAACCATTTGATTGGTAGATTTTGTAAATCTACCTCCCCACAACTGTGCCATAACTAATCCTCCTTGATATAATTTCATCAATCACTTTCGCGACCGCTTATTTTAAAGTGGATGCTTGATGTCTATCTCTATAAGAGTAAACACAGCCACAATAATCCTGACGATACATATCGTATTCCCTTGAAAGTTCAGTAGAACGCTTATAACCTTCTTTCTTTTTAAAGTCACTTACAAGCCATTTCACACCAATCTCTGTTCCAATACGAATCCCAATTTCATTCAATACCTGAGAATCTTTCATTGGGGATATTGTAAGCGTTGTTGTGAAAAAGTCAAACCCTTTTT
>CAMJBT010000006.1 GCA_946403965.1 uncultured Pseudobutyrivibrio sp.
TTAAAAAACTTGTATTAATTCAAGGTTTGTTTCACTGTTCAGTTATCAATCTTCGTTTATTTGTTTGCTCTGTGTGACTTGCTGTCCCTCAGTGCTCGATTATAATATCACCTCAACTTGGGGTTGTAAACCCCTTTTTTTAAATTTCTTGAAGTACATCTATTTGAGTAAATCGGAGCTATTGCGTGAATTGTGCTAATTATTCATTCAATTGACCACCTGTTATTTTGTTTTCTAAAATTGCACATGTTTTTAAACCGAAGCTATAATACAACGATTCTTGTTTTTCTTCTGAATAACAAGAATCGCAAATACCATGAAAGCAGATTTATCTATTTTCTTGTTGTACAAAGCTGGAAGTTATATTTTATATAATAAAGAAACAACACATTTTATGCTTTTAACTTCTTACATGTTACTTAAAGGAAAAAGCGTACAAGACCTAGCGACCTAGACAAATCTTTTCTAACGGAATTATCTAATCGTGTCCTTTTTTGCATTTTTCATATAAAATGAGTATAATACCTCTTGAACGTACATATAGTTGCTATCTTAAAAGGGAGGATTGAGTTTATGGCAAATTCAAACGTAACAAAAAACAATACAATTACTGAACCAAAGTTCACTGCTCTTTTTCAGTATCATGGACTTGAATTTTCAGAAGAGGAATGCTTAACAAAGGCACAGGCACAATGCAAAAAAGATTATAATGATATTGAAATTACCGATATTAATATTTATATTAAGCCAGATGAGCACAGAGTTTACTATGTTGCCAATGGTGATAAAACAGGTTCGGTAGCACTATAAAATAATGATTTTAGTACTTAAAAAAGGAGATGCACATCAAGAGTATGCATCTCCTTTTTTTATACATATCCATCATTTAATACAGCGACATGCAAGAAATCTTGCATTTTAGGGTGTGTCAAAGACATCCTAAGTAAATTCACTTTCTGCAAACATTAGTCACTATTAATTATTTCTATTAAGCATGATTGCTTCAAGCTGATTGCTGTTATAAGTACGCTGCTGGAAATTGTTAAATGAATTTGTTTCTTTCCGTACTATATTTTTTACTGTAGGACCTTGTTCAATTATTGAACAAATATATCCTAACTTATCCTCTATTGGACCACTTGTTGATTCATTATCTAAACGCTGCTTATATGCGCTAAATACTTGCATCATGTATTCACCATCTTTTTTGTTTCTCTTTGCGCATGCAGCTATTCTTGTAATTTCTTCATCCGTAAAAGTAAGCTTCGAAATAGAACATAGCATTTTAATATTATTTAAAAGCTCTGAATCTATATTTGATTTATCTGTAATATATGCCGGATTATCTTCTATTTCACGAGCAGCCACATCAATAAATCGATTCTCTTTAATTTCAAATCTGAAGCCTTGAATCTTTCCTGTTTCAGGAACTCGTTTGACAGTTACTGAAAACTCACTATCTGGAAGTGTGTTTACTTTTTCCTGAGCTTCTTTGAGACGTCTCCATATTCCTCGTGCTTCTGTATTGGCATCTACCTTTAATTCATATCGCGCTTCCTCTACAGTTAATTCCTTTACACCTGGAATAGCACCTTTATATTTTGTATAACCTTTGTTTCGTGCACAAAACATATATAATGCACGAGCATACCCCTTTAGGGATCGAGAAATCTTTCTGTTCCAATGAGTTCCATGTAAAATTCCAGATGAGGACATGAGCACTCTATAGAAGTCGTTGGTATATACATCAAAATGTGCCTTTTCACCTGTTCTCTTGTTGTTTCCTACCCATTCAGCTCCATCATTCCAATGAATCATGATATTATGACCATCTCTATCTGGGTCAGGAATGTCAAATTCAAGATTGGTTTTTTTCAGCTCCTCCGCCCCTTTTTTAAACGCATTGTAAAGGGCTTCATCTGATTTATAATTAGTATATGGTTTTAAATCATCTGCTGTTAATCGAAAATATGAATCTTCTGGTTTTGACGATTGAAGAGCTGACAACGCTTCCCATAATGTGTTAGCTTCTTCAGAAAACTGTACAATCATATGGTCAACTAAAATATCTGTCATGTATGCTATATCAATTCCACCCCTTTTTAGTGGCGTAGCATTTGACTGTAATGCAAGCAATAAAAACATTGCTTCTCTTGATGACTCTCTGTATGTTCGAATAAAATTACCATAAGTAAGTTTTTCTTTTGCAATTGAAGCAATTACCAGACCATCAGCATCAAATTCAATTTTTCCATTTTCATCTATTATATTGAAATGCTTTTGATCTAAATCTATAGTTCGTCCATCTTCTGTCAAAAGAGTTTGATGCTCGATTTGATCTACGAAACTGGTATTTCTTGCAATCACACTTCTTTCAGAGTCATAGTCCTCAGGATACACTTTATCCACTGTGTTATCCTCATCATAAGGTCTAATAGGATTTCCTATAAATTTACCGGTTTCTATATCAAATTCTTGATACCAATTATCGGCATTCCTTCTAATAGTTCCCATTCTGCTTTCTCCCTTTTATACATTATAATATTATATTAATAGGGAGACATTTACAAGAAAAAACGTGTCTGTTTTGATGGGTTGACACTTTTTTTCGGCTCACGACTCATATTTCCGACTCATCAATTATGAACATTTTATATCTAAAAACATGGTGTTTTAGCCGATGTTTTTTTTATTTTTGTTCCACTCATATTTCCGACACAGTAAACACACTGAGTTTTTACTTTTCTATCGACTCATTGCACTAATATTTTCAACACACATAACAGAAGCCGCTATTTTGCGTGTTTTCTATTACTCATATTCTTGACACGCTTTTATGTTCCGAGTCAACCTAATTATTCTAACACATATACTCATATTTCCGACTCATATGTATAGCCCCTTTATTAAACCACGTAAACACGCGTATTTTCACAACTCATATTTCTAACACGCTTTCACATATGAGTTACTTGCTATTAAATAACACGTTAACTCATATTCATGACTCATTGCTCATATTGTCGACTCGTTTACTAATATCGAAGACGCGTATACTCATATTGTTAACTCAAAATACTCATATTCACAACTCATAAAAAACCTAATATTCGTTGAATACACTGGGTTTGTGGCTATTCTCTTATACATATATACTATTCTTTTACATTTATTTACTCTATCCAGATAGAAAAAAGAGAACCCATTAAAGAGTTCCCTTGAAATATCAATACCATTCGTCATCATTAAGAAATGCTTGGTGAATAATGTAAGCGCAGTATCTTTGTACTGACATTCTGTGACGTATTGAATTTTGTTTAATTTGCTTTTTTATTTCTTTTTTAACTTTAATACTTGTGTTAACTGTAAGAGATAAAGCTTTGAAATTTATATGGCCTTCATCATTCAGATCAAGTTTCTTTTGTTTAATTTTTTCGGTATCTTCGTCTACCAAGGATACAAAAAAATCAGATGTAGACATTTCTAATTCTGATGATCGAAATTTAATATAATCTCTTTCTTCATGAGTAATCATGAAAATATTCATGTAAATCTCATTATTTGCGGCAGCAATGATGCTTTTTGGATTTTTTACTGCTGCTGTTGTAATTGTATTATTTTCTGGTTTAGAAGGTGTTTGGGGTTCTGGTATTACATCTACCTCAGGTGATGGTGTTTTTATTAGGTTATTATCGTTTTCTGCGCTCTTTTTAACTGGTTCATTCTTTTTTTCGGGTTTTGGTATAGCCTGTGTATTATTTTCGTTTTTAGGGGGGATTTGCACAATAGGCTCAATCACTTTAGATTCAGTTTTTTTATTATCTGTTGGAATACCAGAAAACAGTGTTGTGAAATCTGTATTAAATGCGTTTCCACTTTGTCCTTTTGCCATATGTCCACCCCTTTCTTAATTATTTTCGTAGTTGATAAACTCGTCAACTAACTTTTTGTAATCGAGAGCACTATTACTATAAGGAGAATAGCGGACAACGAAGTCACATTTATCAATTGCTTCTTGTCCCTTTGCACAAGGCCTAATGTTCGTATTATAAAGCTTTGTGCCTAGTTGATTCGCGATTCTTTCTGCGTTTGTAAGTGCATTTTTTCCGTTATTTGTAGCGCCTTGATAATTAATCATTATCATACCGTTAATTGTAAGGGCTGGATTTATTTCTTCCTTAACTTTAAGGATTACCTGGTAGATGTCAGCTAGACCCTTTACAGAAAGCATATCGCCTTTCAATGTAACTAAAACTTCATCTACTGAAGCAATTACCGATCTGTTAATAAAGCCTGTTAAATCAGGTGGACAATCTACTATAACGTAATCATATCCTTCAATCTTATCTAATACTTTTGATTTGAAGTCATTTAATTTGATAGTTGAATCATAAATCTTTGAAGTTATTTCTGATATTAATGAGTCGCCAGCAATTATATCGCCTTTTTCTGTATGCTGAATACATTCCATAGGGTTAATTGGACGTCTAACTTCTATCCAACAATCATACAAAGTAGCTTCATTTTCTACTTTTGCCCCATATAGTAAGGAACTATTACACTGAGGATCACAATCAATTACAAGTGTTTTATATCCTTTTTCATTTAACAGATAAGCCATATTACATGTAGTAGTTGTTTTCCACTGGCCACCTTTACCTATACATATTGCTAAAGATTTCATTATTCCTCCCATGTAGTTGTTTTTGTATTTTTAAACGAAGTTCATTTTATCACATATTATCAAAATAAAACATCTAAAATACATTACAACTCTAATTATTCTAATACACATTATAAATATTAACAACATTATTTTTATAAATATATTTATCTATATTATAAATTATATTTTTATTAATATGATGATACATAGAATTATATTAAATTATTTTATCTAATGAATATTTATTATATTTTTACATCTCATTATATTAATAAACATCAGAATATATATTTCATTCATAACATCAATAAATAAATTAATAAATATTATATTTAATATGAACATAAATAATATAATACATTTAATAAAATGTAATTCTATTACATATACTATATCTATAAATCTATCAACATATACAAACAATATTATACACAAAATATATATAAATGCAAATAACTGTATAATACATTATATGTATATTAAAAATTAAACACATGGAATAGATATAAATATAAGAGTACACACAATACATATAATACGATATATAGAAATAAAACAAATAACGAGAAAAAAGACAATAAAACAAAGAACACAACAAAACAAAATAAATGTAATTACATCAATAAAGCATGGAAAAGACATAAGATGTGGAAAGTGATTAGAATGTGCAAACAGTGTAAAAGATGTAAAGTCGACGAAAAATAGCCATTTATCGGAGGTTTAAGACTATATTTGAAAAAAATATTATAAATATGTAGTTAAATTAATGACTTCATCCCAGGCCAATTTTTTCAAATTATAGTATATTTTATTAATAATTTCGTTTTGATAGGTAGATAACTTATACTCTTGAAGTGTATCTAAAATCATTTCTACTCCGTCATAATCTTGTACAGAAGCAATTTCTGCCAATGCGGAACGAGCATCATTTAATTCATTTTCTGAAATAGTAGGTAAATTTGTTTGATGAGTGTTAAATTCAATGAAATCAGAAAGAATATTGGTGTAGCTTTGATAAAAAGCAACAAATGATCTAATATTGTTGTTAATGAAATTGATATCATTTCTATCGCCGGCTTTTTCTAATAAAGCTGCTTTTTCTGAGAGCTCCGATAGTCCTATAATGGCTGCACAGGTTTTGATAGAATGAACTTTTATGGTAAATAAAGATATATTATTAGAATGATATGCATCTTCTATTTCAGAGGATTTGACAGGAATATCCATATAAAAAGAAATTAAAAACTTTTTAAGAGAACGCCAACTACCACAGAATTCAAGTCCAGAATATAGAGAAATCTCATGGATACTGGCTAGGGTAGAGAAATTTTCTGGAATTGAAATATTATCAGGTGTAGGCATAGTATTACTCCTCATAAATGGAATTATAAAAACATGATACTCTATAAATAGCAGAATAATCACTATTTAAAGATACATACATTATAGTTTGAATCTATCGAAACAGTAAAGAATTTTATAGGTTTATGGATTTTCCTCAGAAAATCATAAATCGGACACAGACCAATATTTTCTGAAAGAAATTATTGCCTGGCAAAGCCAGGTTCTTGTGGGCTTTTTCCTTAACCAGCCCACAAGAAGTCATACGATTAGTTATAGAATAAATATTGTCCTGCCATGCAATATTTCCTTGTAAAATTGTTGGCTTTCGGTCGGGTATTTGATATCTGAGAAAAATAAAAACCCTTTGAATTTTCGAAATTAAAATAAAGCGCTGTGATATACTAAATAAAGAAGATATAAGTTATATATAAGGAGGGACGATTATGATAGGGGCTTCTGCAAAAAGAATGAAATTGGCTAATTATATGAGTTCACTTCCAGAAATATATGAAGTAATAGAAGATAATTTAGGTGAAGATAATCCTTCAATAAAACTTCAGACCAAAAGCAGAGTTATCAGCTTAGAATGTGACGATAAGGGGAAGGTTATTGAGGCATTTGAAATGCGAGAGGGGTGTGGTTTAAAGGAAGATTTTCTTGTAAAACAAAAGGCATATAACACCGTAAGAGAATATTATGAGGATTACTATACAGGCGCCAGAATTTTAAAACAATCATTTGAGGAAGGGTTAATTAAGCTTCAAGTAGATGATAGAACAGTGACGCTTTCATATAATCCTCTAACTAATTGTGTTGATGAAACGGATAGAGTGAGACATCGTACAAAAAGGACGGAGACAAAAAAGGATGAACCAAAGTTAGATACATTAGAGTATAATCAAATGTCCATATTCGATGTAAAGTCATCAGATGCTTTAAAAACAGAAGATTTAAAAGAGAAAGAAATGACATACAATAAATGGTCTGAGGGGCTTACTGTTGTAAATAAATATAATGGTAAATGCTATACAGTAAAAAAGGATAGCGGAAATATCATCGAAGTCAGGGATCAAGAGTACGGATATCTTACTATGGCTAGAGCAGATTTAGAGATTAAGAATTAAGTAGGATAAATGTTCAGAAAATCATCACATAAATATCATTTAACAAACAGTTAGGGAGATTAGTATATCATCATCGACGAGTTAATATATTAAATATATATTAGCTGCCACCATAGTGAGTGGTAAGAGCGATAAAACTTTTTCATATATCATTCTCCCTTTGACCGCTTGAAAGCGGTCTTTTTTTGTTAGAATACACTATACAATTATGGCGTTATTGGATAAATGCAAGTAATATGATGTGCTGTAAAAGGTGTTAATACACAAATGACGGTAAACATGCATTAAAAAATGATTTTGAATGAGAATAATTCATTTGAGCGAAGATATGATACCATGGTATCTAGGATTTTTAATGGGCTTATTGAGTGTCTATACTGGATTCTATTATTTGACCAGTCAAACCATTTATTTTGTAATTATATTCCTTCTGACTGATTACTAATTTAACACTATAAACGGTATCTCCAGATATTACTGTGTCTTCAACGTGGGAGTAGTCGAATGCATTTTCGGCAATTCCAGTTTGTTGCATAGCAATATGTAAGGCATTATCAGGTGAGATACTATCTTGTGTAGCTGCATGAGCTATATTTAAGGGAGCAAAAGAGAAAAAGGTTATTATTGCAACTTTGATAATACAAGATAAATGCTTCTTATTCATAAAGATGAACCTCCTTGCTAAATCTGTAAAAAAATAGGTTTTAACATAATAAGGTTAACATCAAGAGTGTCACACATATGTCACAGCTAATTCTTGATTATAAAGATGGTAGATTGTTGCAATGAGATTATATGAAAAAGAAGATAATTAGCTTTATTTATCTGGTTTAGAATCAAACTGACGAGCCTCTTCATTTATCATATCTTCATATCCTGAAAGAGCAGAAAAAGGGCTAAATTGTGCGGCGCGATCATATAGACTCATATGAGGGTGCTTTGAGGACTGATGATGTGGTAAATCGATGATATCAGCGTATATTTCCCTAGGATTTGGCCCTTTTGGATTATATTTGTTTGACATTTTAAAACACCTTTCTATTCCTCACCAGAGGAATGTCCCCCTACCTGTTTATTACGTTTCATTGTCATCGCCCCTTCTTCAAGATTCATGCCTTTTAGGAGTGCATTTTTTCCAAATTTATCGATTATAGAAAGAGTGGCTTTTTGGATTTTGCGTTCTTTATCATCGGCAGCATCTTCCTCTGCTTTTTTCTGTTCAAGGGCTGTATAATCTGTGAACAAGTCTAGTTGATAAGGCTCATCAGATGGTATTTCATTTATTGGAATAAGATTGCAGGCTACAACATTTATACGGCGTATTAGAAGGTCGCTGTCAATTATTCTGTCGTAAAGATCCATCATTACATCCATGATTCGTTGGGTTGAGCTGGTCCATTTATTGAGATTTCCTGTGCCATGTGCGTGATAAGGAGTTATACGACCATAATAGTCTATAGATACTTTGCCTTTGTATCTTTTGTTGGTTCCTGTAATTCTAAAAATAGAGTCATCTATGCCATTTCCATGATATTCGTATTCTAAGCTAGCTCTGTCATAGCCTATTGTGAGCTCGATTTTCTTTGTTACAAGGTCTTTTCGAACTAAATCCAGTACAAGTAGCTCTGTCATCTCTTTAACGATCAGACGGGCTTTTTGAGCCGAATATGGCTCCATAAGGACCTGTCCGCTTGAGAGGCTATTAGTTTGTGGGCGATAGCTTTTTATTGTGGCAATTTCGGTAGGTTCCCAACCCCATGCATGATCTATCAATAGTTCAGCATTGACTCCAAAAGCACGATAGAGAATATCTTCATTTGTGATACTGACTCGAGCAATGTCACCCATAGTTAATATTCCTAATTTGGCTAGACGTTTAGAAATACCACCGCCTACCCGCCAGAAGTCCGTAAGCGGCTTATGACACCATAGTAATTCACGATAAGTCATTTCATTTAGCTCAGCGATTCTAACCCCGTCTTTGTCCGCAGGAGCGTGTTTGGCAACCACATCCATTGCAACTTTTGCAAGGTACATGTTTGTTCCGATACCTGCAGTAGCAGTTATCCCTGTTTCTTTGAGAACATCTTGTATCATTGTCATAGCTAAATCGTGAGCGGTACAAGAATATGTATTAAGGTAACCAGTTACGTCTATGAAACATTCATCTATAGAATAAACATGGATATCTTCGTATGAAACATATTTAAGGTAAATGGAAAATACTTTTGTGGAAACTTCCTCGTAGTGTTTCATGCGAGGAGGCGCAATAATGTATGAAAGCTCTAACGAAGGGTTTTCTTCCAACTCGATAGAATCAGATGAAGTTCCGGTGAAAGAGTACTGACCTGTTTTAGCATCTTTAGGAAGTAAACCTAGAGCTTTTGCTTTATTGAAACGACGAGAATTAATTTCTTTTACCTTTTGAACAACTTCGAAGAGGCGTGCTCTTCCAGAAATTCCATAGGATTTAAGAGATGGACTGACTGCAAGACAAATAGTCTTTTCAGTTCTTGTAGGGTCTGCAACTACCAGGTTTGTAGTAAGTGGATCAAGTTTTCTGTCTCGAAGTTCACAAGAAGCATAAAAAGATTTTAAATCGATAGCAATATATGTTTTTGAATTAGAAGTAGTACGTTTATTCATAATCAAAATAATATAACAGAACTGCTGTTCGCGTCAACTGAAAGGATTTATACATAAAATGAGCAGAATTTACTGAGAATAGATAAAAATAAATTCTCGGAGTAATAAGTAGTGCAAGATATCCTGCAAAAAAATCTTGGAGAATAAGGTCGAATAAAAATAATCTGAAGTTTATAGAAGGGGAAAACAAGGGATTTTCACTTTGGTATTTATTGGGGATGGACTTTAGTGCCAATATTCAGTCTACTTTTTTGAATAAAAGAATATATTTTTTCGCAAATGGATTTAATTATTTAATGTTGATTTTGGCAACGTGGTTAACTTCGCCATATTATGCGGCAATGTGTTCTGATGGAATGACCCCAGTGGAAAAGTTTAGGGGAAGTATGGCGGGGTATACCATTGAGTGTATAATTCTAGTTATGGCAGGAGGGCTTATTAACGATCTGTCTATTGCCAGCTGTCGTAGATTAGTACAACAAAATGAAGAGGCAAAGAAGAAAGCAGCAGAGATATACAACCGTGAGAACTCGGTTGACAAATAAGAAGATAATAACAAATGAGTTTATAAATATTAAAACGGGATGGTTTAGAAAGACGTAAGTCATAGACCGTAGATGATTAGAAAAAGAATGATATCTCATCATAGATATCATTCTTTTTTATCAAACATGATATAAAATTCTTTTTGCGTAGGTATTTCGATACTCACTAGGGGAAAGCCCCTTTATTTTTTTGAAGGTTCTAGAAAAATTATGAACGTCAGTGAAGCCTACTTCTCGTGCAATCTCGGTTATTCTTCGATCACTATCCGTCAAATAGAAAGCTGCTGTTTCTATTTTTTGAGACATGATAAATTGTTTTAATGAAAGACCCCGTACTTCACTAAACACTCGTGAAAGATATTTAGAGCTATATCCAAAGTAATCAGCAATATCATTTATAGTGATGTTAGTTGAAATATTTCTTTTTACGTAATCCACAATATCCGAATAGATTTGCTTATTATTAAGAGAGTCATTTTCGTTTGGTATTTCAGCGTTTATCTGACCATACAATTCAGTGATTATGGCAGTAAGTGAGGCATTTAATGTGATTTCCGGATAATTGTCCCGATCCAAATCCTGAAGGCGTTTCATGTGAATAATAAGTCGCTCAGGTCTTGGAACATTAGCACTTTGAGGAAGTAAAAAACAGTTTGCTCTCTTGAAAGAGTTAATCTCTCCAGGAAAAATACGGGCAGGAAATGAATCCAGATTGACTGTGAAGTGAATCCAATAAAAGCAGCAGTAAGCTTTTTTTATGCCTACTCGTTTTGAATCACTAGGTGGAAGGAAAAGATAGTCCCCCTTTTCAACGATGAAATCTTCATCCATATATCTCAAATATAGTGTACCTTCGGTCACTACAATAAATTCATAATCAAATGTTAGAGACATGCTTTCGTGAATCCAGTCATCAGATAGTGCCTCGAACTTTCCACTTCGAAGATAGGTGAATATCTGATTGGTAGGAAAAATCATTAGTTTTTCAACTTTTTTATTCTTCATTTCTAATAAACCCCCAAATGACAAAATGTTACCAAATGACACCAATAGTGTAAAGCGGACACTTAATACACAAAATGGACACATCTGGTTACAGTTTATATTGAATAATACCACGTTTTATCTGTAAATTAAACATCTGTGAAATATACAAATAATAACTGTACTGGGATATTTAGATAAAAACTTAAGCATGATAGACTTTTTTTAGTGCAAAGTGCACATGGGTTTTTACATAAGGAGGTATGCTATGAGAAAAAAGGTTTTATCAATTTTATTAACTGCGGTTATGGCTGCCAGCACGTTTACAGGGTGCGGAGGTTCATCGGGTTCAGGAACAACAGATGCGAATGGAAACACTAAGCTTACGGCACTTTTTGTTGCACATCCGCTTACGGCGGACATTACTACATTCAAGTGGTTGCAGGAATTTGCAGATGATGCGGGAGTAAATATTGAGTGGGAAGTTATTTATTCTGATTGGGATCAGACAAAACCTACTCGTTTTGCTTCAGGAGATATTCCTGATTTGCTTTTTAACGCAACAGTTGATGCTGACTACATTACATATAATGGACTTTTTGAAGATTTGACACCGTATATTAGTGCTGATACGACACCGAATATACAAGCAATGTTTGATGAAGAGCCTGACACATATGTTTTGGCACAGACACCTGAAGGAAAAATATTTGGCTTACCTAAATTTCAAGGAAAATGGCCTGACACTAACGGCGTCTTATTTATAAATCAGAAATGGTTAGACAATCTCGGATTAGAAGCACCAACTACTTTTTCAGAACTGGAAAAAGTTTTAACTGCTTTTAAAAATAATGATCCAAATGGTAATGGAATTGCTGATGAGATACCGCTTGATTTTAATGGATGGTTTGGAGCGGCATATTCTCTATCAAATCTTGTTGGAGGATTAGGGATACAACTTACAAACTGGGGAACAGATGGATATTTTGCAGAAGATGGTAAGGTGAAAAATTACGCTGTTGATGAGCGATATAAAAAGCTCATGAAGTATTTGGCAAAATTGTACTCAGAAGGTTTGATTAACGAAAATGCAATTACAAATGATTATTCAATGTTCCAGTCGCTTTCAAGAGGCAATGAAAATGGGGAAGCACTTGTAGGTGTTGTTTATGGATGGGAAGAAACAGATAAATTCGGAAATAATCTTGCTGATGAGTATGTAGCCCTTTCGCCTCTTGCATATGATTTGGATGGCGAGACTTATGATACACGATGGACCTATGATTATTCAGGTTTGAATATGTCAACAAATAGAGTGTGCATGAGCTCTAAATGCAAAAACAAGGAAGCTGCAGTGAAGTTTATGGATCAGTTCTATTCAAAGGAAGGGTCTGTTCAAGTATTGTTTGGTGGAATTTCTGATGGAAATGTTTCATCAACAGGTGATAATTCATACAAGGTAAATGATCCTCAGGATCCATCAGTGGATGCAGGTACATGGAAATGGACTTATTCATTTGCTGATAACGGGCCTATGTATATTAGAAGAGATACAACAATAGATATGTCAGGTGATATGGATAATGCTATAAGAGAAAGGGAAGTATATAAAGATGCATTAGCAAAGGTAACAGATGATGATTATTATCCTCAGATGTTTATGAAATACACCGAAGATGAACAAAATGAGATGGCTGTTCTCCAGGCAAATGTCACCAATATAATTGATAATCAGTGGGGATTATGGCTTGTAGGTGATGAAGATGTTGATTCTACTTGGGATGCTTACGTAAAGAGTGTTGAGGATGCAGGTCTTAGTAGAATTCTTGAAATTCGTCAGAACGCATTTGATAAATATAGAGCTAATTAATATAGATGATTTTTGATTAAGAGGTGGAGAGTATGAGGTGCTGTTCTCTGCCTCTTAAGTATATAAGTGAAATTAATTTTATAAGGAGGAAAAGGCATGGCAAAGATAAAAAAATATTTTAGTAAAACTTGGCAGCTATGGTTAATGCTTTTGCCAGCCATGATATATATTTTTATTTTTTGTTATATACCAATGTATGGTGTTCAATTGGCATTTAAAGAATACAGTTATGCTAAAGGATTTTTGGGTGGTGATTGGGTTGGACTGAAATATTTCAAGCAATATTTTGAAAGCAATATGTTTTGGCCAACCTTAAAAAATACATTTGTGATTGCTGTTACTGGCATTATAGTTGGATTTCCAGCGCCTATCATTCTGGCACTGGTCATTAATCAAATAAGAAACAAGCGATGGAGGAAATTTGTTCAAACTATAGTGTATATTCCATATTTTATTTCAGTGGTAGTGTTGGTATCCATGATTAATATTCTGTTTGCAAATGGAAGTGGAGTTATTGCAAATTTTTTGAAGGCACTGCACCTGGTTGATTCATCGGTCAACATCATAGGGAGCGCCTCAACATTCCTTCCTTTATATGTACTTACAGGAGTTTGGCAATCTATGGGATGGAATTCAATCATTTTCATCGCAGCACTATCATCTGTAGATACGCAGCTCTATGATGCGTGTAAAGTGGATGGTGCTAATCGCTGGCAAACGATGATTCATATAGATTTACCGGCATTAGTTCCTACAATAATGATTCTTTTCATATTAAATATGGGAGGAATATTGAATGTTGGTTTTGACAAGATATTCTTAATGCAAAATAGTACAAACCTAGGCATATCTCAGGTTATATCTACTTATGTTTATGATGTGGGTGTTAAGAGTTCTCAGTTTTCTTTTGGTACTGCCGTTGGTCTTTTTAATACAGTGATTAATTTTATTTGTCTTATCGTTACTAACTGGGTTTCAAAAAGAACCACTGGTAGTGGATTAATGTAAGGAGGGGCATTATGCAAAAAAGTGATACATATAATTTTTCAAAATGGCCTGACCGTATTTTTGCAGCTGCAGTGATTATTATAAGTGTACTTGTGGTAATCATAATTGCATATCCAATATATTTTGTAGTTATCGCATCAATATCAAATTCAAATCTTGTGAATCAGGGGGCAGTTACTTTTTGGCCTAAGGATATCAGATTTTATGGATATGAGCAGATATTACACGATTCTAGAATCTGGACCGGTTACGCAAATACGATTCTTTATGTTGTGGCAGGTACATTGCTGAATATGGCGGTGACCATGCCGGCAGCATATGCTCTTTCTAGAAAAGATTTCAAAGCAAGAAACATTGTAATGTTTTACTTTGTATTCACAATGTTTTTTAGTGGTGGTCTTGTTCCTACATATATGACGGTCTCATCGTTGCATCTAGTATCAACCAAGACGATACTAATTATTTTTGTAGCGGTGAATACATATAATTTGATAATTGCAAGAACCTTTATTGCTAATTCAATACCAAATGATTTGTATGAGGCGGCAATACTTGATGGTTGTTCACATTTTAAATACTTTTTCTCTGTCGTCATGCCTCTTTCAAAGGCTGTTATATCAGTTCTGACTTTGTACTATGCAGTTTTTCATTGGAATGATTATTTCAATGCTCTCATTTTTAATAGCAAAGATGAGAATGCGCCTCTTCAGATTGTACTTAGACAGATATTGTTGCTGAACCAAGCCTTTGCAAGCGGAAATGGAGGTGTTCAGGGTGGATACGGACAATCTAGCGCGGATCAGGTTAAATATGCCGTGCTTATAGTATCAACCTTGCCAATTTTATGTGTGTATCCATTTGTGCAAAAGCATTTTGAAAAGGGTGTGATGATAGGTGCAGTTAAAGGATAAATTAAAAGGATAAACAGAAAGGATAGTAAAGAATGAACAATAGTTGGACACCTGTTAGTCTGGATTGCTGCAGGGTTACTGATAATTATTACGATGAGGCACTTCATTTGGAAGTGAAAAATATGCTTGCACTTGATCCTGATAGACTTTTGGCAGGGTTCAGAGATACGGCAGCAGCTATAAAAGGTTTGGATGAAAAAGGCCGTACTGACTTTATGAAGAGGAAAGAAAGATACGGTGGCGGATGGGAGAATGGATTAATAGGAGGCCATACTTTAGGTCATTACATCAAGGCCATGGCCCAGGCTCAGATTAATCCAGGATTAGATATCAGAGAGAAAAAAGCTGTGAAAGACAGACTCAGTTATATGGTTAATTCTTTGGCAGAATGTCAGGAAAAAACTATTAATACTCCTTATGAAGGATTTATTTTTGGCGCAGCACTTCCATCTCAAGAGTATTTGGACAATCCTGCTTTGCAATTTGATTATGTAGAAAAAGGATTGCAGGATCCATTTAAACAGGCATGGGTACCTTGGTATACAATGCATAAGATTTTAAGCGGGTTAAATGCGATTTATAAACTAACAAAAAATGAAAAGGCATTGGAGGTAGCTAATAATCTAGGTGTATGGATTGCAAACAGATGTGAGGGTTGGACAGAATCGGTTAAAAAAACTGTATTATCAATAGAATATGGTGGAATGAATGACTGTCTATATGAACTATTTGAGATTAATAAAGAACTAAGTGATAATAAAAGTAATATTTATTATCCGGAGTATGAGAGATTTAAGATTGCAGCTCATAGTTTTGATGAAATAGAACTTTTTAAAAAAGTAATTTCAAAACAGAAGGATATTTTTAATGATGTTCATGCAAATACCACTATTCCTAAATTTATTGGAGCCTTGGCAAGATATGAAATTGATAAAACTGCGACAGAATATCTTGAGTACGCTGAAGACTTTTTTGATATTGTTGTATCTAGGCATACATATATTACTGGTGGAAACAGTGAAAATGAGCATTTTGGAAGAGATAATATTCTTAATAAGGAAAGAACAAATACAAATAATGAGACCTGCAATACATACAATATGATTAAGTTGGCCAGAAGACTTTTTGCAGTTACGGGAAAAAAGAAATATCTTGATTATTGTGAACAGACTCTCATAAATGCAATAATGGCATCACAGAATCACACTACGGGATTTACTACATATTTTCAACCAATGGGCACAGGTTTTCATAAGGTATTTAACACACTTGATGGGAATTTTTGGTGTTGTACCGGAACGGGATATGAGAATTTTACAAAACTTCAGGAAGGTATCTATTATGAAGGAAATGGGCGACTGCTAGTTGGTATGTACTTGAGGTCTGTGTATAAGGCTGATGGATTTACATTGATTCAGGATTGTGATTTTACAAAATCAGATGAAGTAAAAATTAAAGTTGATTCTGAAAGTAAGACTGTGAATAGGGATTTATACCTTTGGATACCAAAATGGATTAAAGGAAGGCCTGAAATAAAAATAGGTAATTCTTTTGTAGAGCCAAAGGAAGAAGAAGGTTTTTATATTATACAAAAGGAACTGATTCCAGTTGGTGGTGATATTAAAATTAGATGGCCAATGGGAATTAGCTGTCATAATCTAGGGGATTCTGCGGATACTTATGCTTTTTGTTATGGTCCATATGTGTTATCGGCAAAATTAGGAACTGACAAAATAAAGACAAAACCACATGGAATAGATGTGGTTGTTGCGGCAGAAAAATGTGTGGATTCAGATGATATTATCATAACATCGGAGCAATCCGTAAAGGCTTTCATGGAGAATATTGATAAGCATCTTATAAAACGCCCAGATAAAATGGAATTTGACTTAGAAGGGACAAACAAAAAACTTGTATTTACAACTCATTATAATCAATATAAGGAGAGTTACGGAATATATTGGAACTATAGTGTGTAACACAAGGGGGATGTCATGACTTTTTTTTCAAAAGAAAGAGATGCATTGGTTTTTAGGTATAATGGGGAAACTGTAAGAATTGAAGCATGGAACAAGGACAGTTTGAGAGTACGCTCTGTAATGGTTGGAGAAATTTCTGATTATAGTGCGGCCCTGTTAGAACCAGACGCTACTCAACATAAGATTAGCATATCAATATCCAATGCTAACGACGGACGAAATGCAAAGATTGAAAATGGTAGGATCACAGCAGAGTGTTTTGTTCAACCTTGGGGGGATGCTTTGAGAATTTCTTTCAAGGAAACTGACACTGGTAAGGTGTTACTGGAAGAAATCACTAATGGTGGCGCACTTGCAAAAAGAGCAAGATACTTCAAGCATATCAGTGATAACGTATATAAGTTGAAGGTTCGATTTGAGTCAAAGCCTGATGAAAAGCTTTTTGGAATGGGCCAATATCAGCAAGAGCGCATGAATCTAAAGGGATGTAATCTTGAGTTGGCACATAGAAATTCCCAAGCAAGTGTTCCGTTTCTTTTGTCGGATAATGGATATGGTTTTTTCTGGAATAATGCTGCAGTGGGTGAGGTTCATTTTGGGTTGGACACTACAGAGTGGGTTGCTGAGGAAACGAACCAGATGGATTATTGGATTACAGCTGGTGAAAGTCCCGCGGACATAGTATATAACTACACTGGCGTTACTGGAAGAGCACCAATGATGCCGGAATATGGACTAGGCTATTGGCAATGCAAGCTTCGTTACTATAATCAGGAGCAGGTACTTGATATTGCCAGGGAGTATCATAAGCGAAATATCAAGTTGGATGTGATTGTAATAGATTACTATCATTGGCCAAGATGTGGCGATTGGCGTTTTGATCCAGAATATTTCCCAAATCCAAAATCAATGGTGGAAGAACTAAAAGAAATGGGAATCCAGTGCATGGTTTCCATTTGGCCACAGGTTGATATAAGAAGTGAAAACTTTGAAGAAATGAAACAGCAGGGACTGCTTGTAAGAAGCCATTCGGGTGTGGATGTACAAATGGTTTTCCATGGTGACAATCTTTTTATGGATCCGACTAATCCAGCTACAAGGAAATATGTATGGGATAAATGTAAAAAAAATTATTATGATCTTGGTATTAGAACATTCTGGTTGGATGAGGCTGAGCCCGAATTTACGGGCTATGATTATGAAAACTATCAATATCATGCCGGCTCAGTACTTAAAATTGGAAATATTTATCCAAGGGAATATGCGAGAGCTTTTTATGAAGGACAAAAGCAGCTTGGACAGGAATCTGTTGTCAATCTAATAAGATGTGCCTGGGCTGGCTCACAAAGATATGGAGCTTTAGTTTGGTCTGGGGATATCATGTCTACTTGGGAGGATTTTCGTAAGCAGATAGTAGCAGGCCTTCAGATGGGCATAGCAGGTATACCTTGGTGGACAACTGATATAGGTGGCTTTCATGGTGGAGATGTTAGAACCGAAGAGTTTAGGGAATTGTTAATTAGATGGTTCCAGTTTGGATGTTATTGTCCTGTTATGCGAATGCATGGAAGTAGAGTGCCTCATGAAGATATTATCAATAAAGCGGGTGAGGTTAGAGAGGTAACGGGAGCTGACAATGAAATCTGGAGTTTTGGCCAGGAGGCATATGAAATAATGAAACACTTCATTGAAGTGCGAGAGTCTATGAGGGACTATAGTCGTTCATTGATGGAAGAAGCTTCCTCTAGTGGAACACCAGTGATACGAGCATTGTTTTATGAATTTCCACAGGATGAAAAAGCATGGACTATCACTGATGAATATATGTATGGCCCGAAAATATTGGTTGCTCCAGTGTGCCATCAGGGACAGGTAAAAAGAAAAGTTTATTTACCTGCTGAATCTAGTTGGGAGGATTCATTCTCTGGTGAAGAGTATAGTGGCGGTCAGGAAATAATGGTTGATGCTCCGTTAGAGAGAATACCAGTATTTAATAGGAAGAAATAGTTACAGTAGAATATTCTGGTGACTTTTAATAGGAAGAAATTATTATTTAAGCTTGGCATCTTCTTAAATATGTGAAAAAATACTCTTGAGACATAAATTATTTATGGTGATGGAGAAAAAATATGGGACTTGTAAAAGAATTGAGGGAACGTAAGGATCTTACGGATAGAGAAGAATCAATTCGTAATTACATATTGGAAAGACCAGAGCGATTATATGATTTATCCGCAAGGGAACTAGGAGATGCCACTTTTTCCAGTGCAGCTGCTGTTACCAGATTCTGTAAAAAAATTGGATGTAAAGGATATCCAGATTTCAGACTAAGATTTTTAAATGAAATCCAAAATGGTTATGAAGTTCAGGAGCACAAGCTTAGTACCGGACGGAAGGAAAATATTGCTTCTGTTATGGAAAAAGTAGCTAACTGTACGATTAACGGTATCAAGGAAACACAAAGAGACAATTCAATTGATCAAATTGGTAAGGCTGCAAAGTTGATTCATGATTATGATTATTTGGATTTTTATGCAAATGGATTAAATGCAGAGTTTGCAGAGTATGCCCGATTTAGATTTGCTATTTGTGGTAAGACATGCAGTGTTTATAATGACAGTAATCTTCAAATAAGAAGTACGTTGTTTCCCAAGGATGGACATTTAAGTATTTTTATAAGCCAAACTGGAGAAAATAAGCAACTCATAGAGTTAATAAAACTACAAAGAGCAAGGAAATACAAAATTCTTGTAATAACAAAATCAAAAAATTCTACAATAGCACAATATGCAGATCATGTTTTGCTTATAAATAGTGGTCAGCACAAGTGGGAAGATATAGAGGCTATGTGGATATCAAGATACACTAGTTCTTTGAAATATTTAATAGATGTGCTGGCAAATATAGAATATGTTTCCAACCAAGAATACAACAGAAAGATGGATGAGGCATACAATAAAATAGGATCAAAAGACTTTTGGACATTAACATATTCTTGGGAAGATAATTTGAATAACAAGGATTAAAATTGAATATTGAAACAAAATTTCAATGCACAAAGCTTTTGCTTTGTGCATTTTGAAATATATAATCGTTTTTAATGGCTGGTATTTCACAAAAGTGCACAACTTGATATATTGTTTGTATCGAAAAGTAGGTAGTAGGAGATAGAAAAATGAGTTTACCAAAAGATTTTTTATGGGGTGGCGCTGTTGCTGCTCACCAATTAGAAGGAGGATGGAATGTAGATGGACGTGGTCCTAGTGTCAGTGATGTAATGACAGGCGGTTCCAAAGACAAAACAAGACAGATTACAGATGGTGTTATTGAAGGAGAACATTACCCTAATCATTATGGAATTGATTTTTATCATACATATAAGGATGATATAAAGCTTTTTGCTGAACTTGGGTTTAAGTGTTTTAGAACATCTATTTCTTGGAGTAGAATTTTTCCAAATGGAGATGAAAAAGAACCTAATGAAAAGGGATTGCAGTTTTATGATGATCTCTTTGATGAGCTGTTAAAGTATGGTATTGAGCCTGTAGTTACTCTGAGCCATTTCGAAATGCCGTATTATCTGACACAGAAGTACGGCGGTTGGTTAAATCGTAAGCTCATTGATTTCTTTTTAACCTACGCGACAACTGTAATGACTAGATATAAAGATAAAGTGAAGTATTGGATGACCTTTAACGAGATTAACAATCAATCCAATACTGCAATTGATATATTCGGATGGACTAATTCTGGAATTCGATTTTCACAGCAGGAGAATCCACAAAAGGCATTGTATCAGGTGGCTCATCATGAGCTAGTTGCCTCTGCTTTAGTAGTAAAAAAAGGTCATGAGATTAATCCTGATTTTAAGATTGGATGTATGTGCTCTTTTGTGCCATTTTATCCATATTCATGTAATCCAGAGGATATGATGATTTCAGTGGAATCTATGCACGAAAGATTTTTATTCCTTGATGTTCATGCAAGGGGCCACTACGGAAAGTATGTGCTAAAAGACTGGGAGAGAACTGGAAATGGACCTGTTATGGAAAAGGATGATTTACAGATTTTGTCTGAGGGTAAGGTAGATTACATTGGATTTTCGTATTATATGTCCAATACAGTTAAGGCAGATGCAAAATCTGATGGAAAAACACTTGCAGGTGGAAATATTCATTCTGTGGAGAATCCATATGTAAAGGTGTCTGATTGGGGATGGTCAATCGATCCTGTAGGATTAAGATATTCGTTGAATGTTCTCTATGAGCGATATGAATTACCATTATTCGTCGTGGAAAATGGTCTTGGTGCGTTTGATAAGTTAGAAGCTGATAATACTTGTGATGATAGCTATCGAATTGATTATTTAGGAGGGCATATCAAGGAGCTGATGAAAGCAGTGGAAATTGATGGTGTTGACTTGATGGGATATACCCCTTGGGGATGCATAGATGTAGTATCATTTACCACAGGCGAGCTTGCTAAGCGCTATGGATTTATTTACGTTGATTTGAATGATGATGGAACCGGTAGTGGTAGACGCTTTAAGAAAAAATCTTTTGAATGGTATAAAAATGTAATTGCAACAAATGGGGAAAGCTTGAAATAGTTGGTATTGTACTATATGAACAGCCACAAGATTATGTGGCTGTTTTTGTATGGGTAAAAATATGAAAGTTCTGGGTTATAAGTCCTATATTTTAGTGAAAAATTGAGACTGCAAAGGGTTATAATTTCGACTATATCTTATATAGAAGGGAAAAAACATGAAAAAGATAGTAATTGCAGTATTAACATTAGGTATGTGTATGGCTGTTGGATGTGGAAATAAACAGTCAGAGAGTGAAGAAATAATTGGTGGGGCAAATGAACCTACCACTATTAATTTAGAGTCAACCGCTACAGGAGATAATGAAAATTCAAATGATTCTATTATAGAAGGAATGTGGGAGACAGCTTCTAATGGCTGGGAATATGATGGAGAAATCCAGCCTCAGTATTATGTTACATTTGCTGACGATAAAATAAACTATGGACATATGAAAGATGGGGAGTTTGTATTGGAGTACTCTGATGAGATTGATACATTCTCAACAACTGACAAAGGTGGTTATAAAGTTCAGGCTACAGCTTCTAATGGTACACAGTATACTTATCAATCTAGTGAAGAAACTGAAGATATCTTAGAATATTATGGTACATGGAATGAAGATGAGTTTGGTGATACATATAGCGGAAGCGCTTCTTTAGTTCGTTCTAGCGTAGAATAATGGAGACAAATAACGGAATACCCTACTGTATGATTACAGGAGGGTATTTTATTATTATTTAAATATGATTAATAAATTGAGGATGACATAAATATGATGGTTAACAAAGTAAAGAAAAAATCCAATCCATATATGATTTTATTAATTATTCCATTTCAATTGATAGTGGATATTTTAGTGGTGGTATGGGCATTTCACATGGAAATGATGAGACGTCCGGGTGTTACAGGACATCCAACAGGATTAATGACTGCCGCCGTAGCAGTTATAATGATAATAATTACAGTGTTTGTTGTTGCTATAGCGCTCACTGTTATGATTATTAAGATTATGAATAATAAAAATTGATATAGACTTTTCAGTTATTATTTTTTGTGACCTCCAATCTGTTCATTTCTTTCTCTAGTAGTAGCCCCATCTAAAAAATTGATTCCTTTTAATATGGCATTTGAGCCATACCTTGTTCTTACTTCTAATAGTGCTGAATGAATTTGTTTTTCTTTATTGAGAGCGTTGTAGTCAGTAAAAAGATCTAGTTGGAAATAGCCACCGTCGTTTTGGACATTACATGCGCAAATTCCAAGTCTGCGGAATAGAATTCTATGGTCAGTTTTCTTTATAACATCTTTCATGATAGCTTCAATTATTAGCTTTGAAGTGTTTGTTGCATTTCGAAGATTTACAGTGCCATTAGAATGGGCAGGATGCAGCCTGCCATACCAGTCTATAGCTAGTGGACCATCGTAATGTGGGCAATATTCCAGGCTTTTGTAATCGTAGCTTACCCACCAGGTGAATTTTGATGAAACCAGATTTTTTTTGTACATATCGCAGCATAGGATATCAATCATCTCTTTTAGGACAATGCACGCTTCTTCGTATTTGTATGGTCTAGGTAGTACTTGTCCGTTGGAAAGAGAGTGATTATCAGATTTGTAATTTTTAATATCTTGTATTGTAACGGGTTCTATACCCCAGGCATGATCTATTAAAATCTCAGCATCTATGCCAAAGGTCCTATAAAACCATTCCTCATCTATTTGGGATCGTTCGGCAATATCCCCCATTGTGAACATCATATTTCGCTCTAATCGACGGGCTTTACCATTTCCTATTTGCCAGAAGTCCGTGAGAGGTTTATGTGGCCAGAGTAAAGTTTTATAGGCATCCTCTGTAAGAGCTGCTATGCGAACACCATCTTTGTCGGCAGGAACCTTTTTGGCAACGATATCCATAGCTATCTTTGCAAGATATAGGTTTGTGCCAATGCCTACTGTAGCAGTGATACCTGTCTGACTAAGAACGTCTTTAATTATAGTAAGAGCCATTATGTGGGCGGAACTTTGGTGTTCTTTTATAGCGGAACTTTCATATAGATGTAAATATGGCGTGCAATCAATGAAGCTCTCATCAATGCTATATACATGAATATCTTCTGGTGCGACATATTTAAGAAAAATGCCGTAAATTTTTGCAGATACCTTTTCATATTCCAACATACGAGGAACGGCTGTAATATAAAAAATCTTGGTGTGATGGGATTTTTCATATTTTTCAATGGCCTGTTTAGCTTCAAAAAGCCTAGGTCTACTTGGAACACCTATAGCTTTAAGGGCAGGAGAGACAGCAAGGCATATTGTCTGATCACTTCTACTGCCATCGGCAACTAGCAGGTTTGCTTTTAGTGGGTCAAGCCCTCTGGCAACACATTCGACTGATGCATAGAATGACTTCATATCTATGGCGATATAGCATTTAGGTATTAATATGTGCTCAGAAACAGCCATTAAGAAACACCTACCAATTCGTCTAATTTTATATTTCGGTCGTCTATATATATGTCACATGTAATTTTTCTACTGTTATTTCCATAAAGCTCTACTATTTCCGGGAGATTATCATTAATTGCATCAAAATAAAGGCCATAGTGTTTGCACCATTCTATAGCATCCTCTAATGGTTTCCCTGCTCGGCAGGTCCACAAGATTATTTTGCTACCTATATTTTTTTGCTTTTGCAAGTAATCGATAAGTGGAAGATTAGGCGCTCCAAGATTAGGCCAATTTGAAAAACAAAGTGTGTTGTCAAAATCTACCGCAATGATTGTATTATTTAGCTCCATATGCCTTACCTCCTTTACAATATTCGAACATAGTTTCCGAAAATATGTTTGCTTTTGTAAGGAGATAATACACCCGAACAAGCATTCTTGTAAATCGAACAAATTCTAAAATATTCACATTTTAGGTGTGGTGGTCTTTTGGCATTTACATATTTTTAACATATAAATTTTATACACTATGAGTGTGTAACCATAAGGGGGAAAATCGTAGTGGAAGAGTAAGTTATAAGGGATATTTATGGATTCTACATTATTTAATCCTAAAAATGAAGGAATACAGATTCAGCTTAGGTATTACCGGGATAGTCTGGCTATAAGCGGCGGGATGGTAATTGTCATGTCAATATGGGATATAATCAAACTTTTTATTGGATTTTTCCTAGGGGAAGACACCATCGAAGAGCTTGTGGAAACAGCCGTGCATGAAGGTGGTATCGCAATAATCGGCACTGATTATGAGAGTTTGATAAGAATTCTGATGTGGGTATTAATATTGCTAATGCTTTCATTTCTTGGTGCAGTTATTTTTTTGTATCATCTTTACATAGGGTTAAACGCCTATAAAGAGGGACGGCAGACTGCAAAAAAACGTAAGCGATTATATCTTGTTCTTACCCTGCTAAGTACGATATTTACTGGACTGATAATTATGTCAAATATATTAGTTCTCTTTAGTGCAACGAATACAAGCGCCAATGTTGATCTTGCTTTTTTAATAATGGAGGTTACCGCCTTTATTAATTATATTTTCATTTTGTATTTGGCCAATAAAACCAGAATACTTGAAAAGGCAGAGGGGGAAACAGCATGACTATTGGTCAGAAATTAAAAAACGTATTATCTGCTATTTCCATGATCCTCATAGGCATTGCGATGCTGTTCTTCGGAGAAAAAGCATACATGGCAATTATTGGCGTGTTTTCCCTTACATTAGATATTATGGGGATTCGTAAGCTTATTTTCTATTTTAGTATGGCGCGTTACATGGTAGGCGGACGAAATATTCTGTTTCGAGGAATCCTGTTGTTTGACTTTGGAATATTTACAGGCTCTCTTGTGTGGGTTCCCCAAGTATATATTCTGTTGTATTTAGCAGGAACATTAGCTTTTTCAGGCGTAGTAAATATAATTGGAGCAAGTGAAGCAAAAAGAATTGAAAGTTCATGGAAGCTTAAGACTTTCCAGGGAATCGTTAAGATTTTGTTTGCTATAAGCTGTTTGCTTTTTATGCATAGTGAGATAAGAGTTGTGGACATTTGTGCAATAGGCTTCATTTTTTCGGCGGTCATGAGTATAACTAATACATTCCGTCCTCATCAGGTTATTACCATCGATTAAATTAGGAGAAAAAGATGCAGGAAGATTTTCATTATTACGCAACATACTGCGCTGCATTGTTGGCAGGATACAAACATATTGATAGCCTTGATATATGTTATGCAGCCCAGATGGTGGACCACTGTTCTGTGACCTGGCTTAAAAAGTTTGGTGGACCTTACATGGCTGCCACCACTCAGTTACAGGCAGAACTTTTGCAGGCCAGGACGGATCCAATAGGCTTGTGCGATATAACCAGAATCTGGTCTGCTTTTCATTTTCTGCCTAAGGATTTGTATGCAGATATAGATAAGGGTACGAAGAGCTACAAGGATAAATATCGCCTGATTTGTGGTACGAATGGAGATCTGCTTAAAGATACAGTGAAGCTTGCTAAGGGCAAGGGATTAGAGGCTGCAGGTATCGCCATGCATGTACTTGCAGATACTTGGGCTCATACATATTTTGCGGGGACACCTTCGCTCGTAATCAATAATACCAATTGGTATTTTTATGAATTGTTTCCTGCTGAAGGAGTAGAACCTGAGCGTAGACAGATTGTTTTTTCTCATAATCCATCTGCATCAGAGGATGTGGATAAACCGGTATATGTTTCCAGCGTTTATCAGTCTAACGAGCATTCGATTATGAATCTTGGGCACGGCCGCGCTGGGCATCTGCCGGATTATAGTTACATACGATATGCTTATTTGCCTGCATGGGGTGGTTACAAAGAGATTATCAAGGATAACCCACATGATTATGAGCATGCGTTTGCGCAGATGGTTTATGCTCTCAGTTACCTTAGGGGAGATATAGATGTGTTTGAAAAAGACAGCTATGCTTTTGATAAAATTCAGTCACATCTTAAAAAAATCCGGGGGATAATTTCAAAAAGGCAGATTGATGCATCTGGTGACTGGAAGGCTTTTGGGGAAAGCCTAACAGGGGAAGAGATTCCGGATTTTGATATGGATAAGTATATTTTGGAATATGTGCATAGCCAAGATAAATCAGATACATATCTTGGACGATTTTTTAATGGGGCACTTTTGCAAAAAAAGATGGTGGCAGAAAAAATAATGGAATCAGGAAATAGGTTGGCAGGTTTTTTATAGACGATATTGGAAAAAGATAGCTAATTGGAACCCGAGGAGGTATTTGTATGCTAATGAATGATTATATTAAACGTTCAGATATGATTTCTTGTTTGCTGTGTAAGGATGCGCCATGTAGTAATGCTTGCGAAAAATGTAATCCCTCAGATGTCCTTAGAAGTATTTGGTTTGACAATCAGGATGTTGCTTCCTTAAAGCTTCCTGTTGATAATCCATGCAGGGATTGTGATGGAGGGTGTGAAAAAGCTTGTGTTGCAAAGGACAAAGTTAGAATTAAAAATATCATGAACATCCTATATGATGAAGT
Organism: uncultured Pseudobutyrivibrio sp.; assembly: GCA_946403965.1. Taxonomy (GTDB): domain Bacteria; phylum Bacillota; class Clostridia; order Lachnospirales; family Lachnospiraceae; genus Pseudobutyrivibrio. The sequence continues at coordinate 27,212 of CAMJBT010000006.1, forward strand.
TAGACCAGTCACAGAAATAGCTTTACCAACAGATGAAAATAGGTTGAAATGCGATATGTGTGGAGTTCCTTTGGAAAATCCGTTTATTCTGGCATCTTCTGTAATTGCTTCTACATATGACATGTGCGCCAGAGCATTTGAGGCAGGGTGGGCTGGTATTTCGTTTAAAACTATTTGTTCTTTAGATATACACGAAGCTTCACCAAGATTTTCAGCCATAAAAGGGGCAGATGGAAGCATAATCGGATTTAAGAATATAGAACAGCTATCTGATCACAGTGTGGCAGAAAATATGCACATTTTTAGGGAGCTAAAAAAGAATTATCCTACAAAATTCATTTTGGCATCGATAATGGGAAAGGATGAGGCTGAATGGGAATCCCTTGCTAAGGAATGTGAGGATAATGGTGCAGATGCTATAGAACTGAACTTTTCATGTCCTAATATGATGGAAGGAGGACTGGGTTCTGATATAGGACAGGTGCCCGAGCTGGTGGAAAAATTTACCAGAGCTGCCAAAAGAAGTACCACAATTCCGGTATTAGCAAAATTGACTCCAAACGTTGCGACAATGTCACCTGCGGCAGAAGCTGCATTTAGGGGTGGTGCTGATGGTATAGCAGCTATTAATACGATAAAGAGTGTTATAGGTGTCAGCCCTTATACGTTTGTTTCGGCACCAGCAGTCAAGGGGAAGTCTGCTCTTGGAGGCTACAGTGGAAATGCAGTAAAGCCTATTGCCCTTAGATTTATTGCTGAATTAGGGCAAAACAAAACAATCAATGGTTTACATATAAGTGGCATGGGTGGAATAGAAACCTGGAGAGATTCACTTGAATTTATTCTTCTTGGGGCGGGTTCAATCCAGGTCGCTACTGCTGTAATGCAATATGGATACAGAATCATTGACGATTTAAAGGCTGGATTGAATTATTATTTGACACAAATGGGAATTGCATCTGTTAAGGATATTGTTGGGGCAGGTCTTGAATCTATTAGTAGTACAACTGATGTGTTGGAGCGAGATACTATCTTGTTTCCAACATTTGATACCAATAAATGTAACGGCTGTGGTAGGTGTGTAATTTCATGTGATGATGGTGGACACCAGGCAATTAAGTTTGAAAATAGGATTCCTAAATTAGATGGTAGGAAATGCGTTGGATGTCATCTGTGTCGTTTAGTTTGTCCAGAAAATGCTATTTCGCAAAGCAAAAAGAGAATAGGCTTATGAGCAGTTTGAAGTAAAGGCACAAATCTAGGAAATTCCATAAGTACGTTTTTATCTATCTGCTTTTTCTGAAACCATATCAAGTAATGCATATGGTATCAATTCTTCGGGATTTTTGGATGGATTAATCCAGTCTGCAATTTTATCCTTTGGTAGCATCATAGGCATTCTGTCATGAATCTTGCTAAGTTCTGTGGTGGGTTCTTTTGTAAGAATTACAAATACAGGATAACCATTTTCGATACGATATAGGCCACAGAGCCAGGTTACAGTGCAGCCAGTTGGCTGAATAGCAAATTTTTCTCCAGTTTTTACCTTACCATCAGGACTTTTAAAGTGTTCCCATTCAAAATAGTAGGATGCTGGAACGATACATCTATGTGATTGCCAGGCATCCTTAAATGTTGGTTTTTCACTTGCTGTTTCAAGCCTGGCGTTAAATAAGGACCTCTTATTATCCCGGGCGGTGAATCCCCATTGCATTGGGAATACACATTTTTCACCCTTAGAATTAGGTGCAATTACTGGGACTATATCTGTAGGGCGGACTTCGCCTTCTGTGGTAAGAGGCCTGGCGTGTGTGTCTATGAATTTGGTAGTGAGAGGTGATCTCTTTGCAATATCTATTATTTCTTTTAATTCCGGTTGAGTTATATCAAGTGCATATCTGGTACACATTGTGAATCTCCTATGGGTATTCTTCTGCAGGTACTCGTTCTAAGTCAGAATAATTTGATTCAAAAGCTAATCCGGTACTTGCGATTTCTTCGTTAAATCCCTTCAGTGCATCGAATGGGCTAAATATTTTAGCACGCCTGGACAAATCCATAGCAGGATGCCTGACTGAAAAATCATCATATGGCTCGTGCGTTGGTTTTCCTCGTTCGTACACTTTTCTATATCTATCTGTAAGCATGGCAGTTCCTCTTATTTCTATAAAGTTCCTGTTGGTAGCAAGTGGTATCGTTAATTTTCGTGGGTATAATTATGTAGACTACAAATATTGTTCCAAACATAAGTTCCGAATATATGTTTGTAATTTAATATTACACCCTAACATTGAATTGAGTCAAGCGAACATTCCAGTATGTCCTGAATTTTATATAACTAAGGTTATCTGGGGATAGAAAATGACAAAAGAAGAGTATTTAAAATATTGTATTTGGGAGGGCGAGAATACTATTAAATATGTCAGACAGTGAATTTATAGTAAAAAAACTGTGAAACAAATTGGGAGGATAAACAGTTAATGTATAATTATAATAAATTACCATAATTATACGAAAGGATACCGGTGGATATCGGTAAATCTATGTTAACGAGGAGGTATCAGGATGATTACTATTATTCAACAAATAGTTGCAGGTTTAGTAACTACTGGAGTTTTGGGGTGGCTCTATATGAGAATGATAAAAAGGGAAAAACCTGCGCAGATTGGTATTCCTCAAGCTTTGTTACCTATTATTCTTGGAATAATTTCTGAAATAGTTGGGTCAAGAGCAGTTGTGTTTTTGATGATGTCATTGGGAGAGGGAAGTAGAGCAAAGTTTAATGAATTGCCAGTAGTTGCAAGACAGTTTCTGTCGCCATTTTTATTTGCAGCGTTCCCAGAAGAGCTTATTAAGTTAATAATGGTAATCATAACTCTGTGCGTATTTAGAAAAAATGTAAAGAATGTATATGAATATATATTGATAGGCGCAGCGGTAGGAATAGGATTTTCTATATCAGAAGATTACAGTTTTGCTTCTGAATTGGCCGGCTTTTTCGTTAGACTTCCAATGATGCCAGGTCACATGGCAATGGATATGCTTATGGGAGAATTCTTAGGTATAGCCATGTACAACAAAAAGAATAATGCCGGGCCTGTAGCAATTTTTAACATAGCTGCATTTGTTGTTCCAGTTATTTTGCATACCTTATATGACGCTGGTACAACCGGTAATTTTTTGGTCTTTCAGGGGGCAGCAGAGCAAAACAACTTGATGGTTACGATTGGCGGAGTGTATGCATTAGTTGCAGTAGTCGGATTTATTATTTATTCATTTCGCATGATAGTTAGATTCAAAAAGAATGGTGATAAGTATAATAATATGATTATTAGCGAAGTAGAATAATTGTAATACTAATATTTTATTTATTAGGAGACTATTTATGGGTAGAGTCTTTCATAGAAAAATCCCTGTTTTAATAGTGGTCATAACTTTGATAACCGTTACTTTTCTTTGTTCTTGTGAAAACTTTTCTAAAGATACTTTAAGAAGTGCTGAGGTACCTCTGTATTTTTATGCTATTGATCAACAAGACGATATTACCCTTTATTTTGTTGATGATAATTTGGATATACCATACATAGATATAGACACTGTAGAGGGGTTGATTGAAAGGATTTACCATGAAATTAATGAAGATAATGGTTATTCACTAGATGTGACGAAAAAAGGTTCCTTAGTAACATTCACTCGTGATAATCATTATTATATGAACATTGACTTTGATAAGGATACATTTGGCTTTAAGGACTTTGATGCTTTTTTTGTGCCATCATGGTCAAGAACTATAATGGATGTTTTGTCGCCAGATGGTGTTTTTGATGGTTTTATAATTTCAGAGGATAGCTCTTATAGCCGCTATGGATCAGAAGTTGTTATCGACTTAAAAAAATACGGAATCGATTTGATTGCTAATGGAGGAAATTACTATATTCCTTTGCAGACTGTAAGCGATATTTTGCTAGCCCTACCTTGTTATGTTTTATTGCTATATAATGAAGAATCTGTCTTTGTATATAAGTATGGTTCGGAAGCAGGAAAGGATTTGTTAAAAAAATGGTATGAAGTTGAACCTGCTACAGAGAAAAGTGAAGCTCTTTCGGAATTCAGTTATAACGAACTATGCATGGTAATGGACTATTATTATGGTTTGAAGGAATTTCACGGAATTGATTCATTTGATGAGTTCTTTACGGAGGTTGCTCTTAAAGACGCTTTGAAGAGTCAGGATTCTGCTATAGGCGCTAATGCATTGAGTGTACTTTTAGATCTTTATATTGATGATAGTCATAGTGGTTATACTTTAAATTCATGGCGACTTGGAATGGATACAGAAGTAGAAAGCAAGTATGGATACTCATCTTTAAGCAAGTATGAATCAAGTATGAAATATTATCAGGCCAGAATGGAATTTTTTCCAGAGGGTGTGCCGGGCTATCAGGAGGTTGGAAATACAGCATATATAACATTTGATAGTTTCTTGTCTAAGGATAAAGATGTTGATTACTATAAAGAACCACCAACAGAAGATACCGAGGATACTATCGGACTGTTTTTATATGCATATTCTCGGATAACCAGGGACAATAGCCAAATTGAAAATGTGGTCTTTGATGTTAGCTTAAATGGTGGTGGTGATACGGTTACAGCCAGCTATATTATTAGTCTTATCTTGGGTGAAGGCTCGGTTTGTATTCAGGATACGCTAACAGGGGCCTATGCAAATGAGTCCTTTAGGGCAGATGCTAATTTAGATGGAAAGTATGACGAAAAGGATTCATTGCTTGATTACAATTTATATTGTCTTACATCACCTTCAAGCTTTTCATGTGGAAATTTAATGCCAAGTGTACTTAAATCATCAGGACGAGCAAGGATTATTGGAGAACAGAGTGGCGGTGGTGCTTGTGTAGTAATGCCATTTTCAACAGCTGACGGAACAATTCTTCAAATTTCTAGTCCAAATCGTCTGAGTTATATGAAAAATGGTTCTATATATGATATTGATCAAGGAATTGAGCCGGATTATGTAATTGATAAACCAGAACATTTTTATGATAGAGCAAAGCTGACAAATTATATAAATAGTCTTTATTAATTCTTTTAGGAGAAGGCATATGTTAAAGCGATATATTAATTTTCTGAAAAGGTCACCAATAATTACTGCGGCTATCTGTATTATCTATGTGGTTATTTGTTTTAAATCAATTAAAACCGACACAAATTTCCAGTTTTTCATAGTAAGAACAATGCTTTGTGGTGCAGTGTGTTTTTTCTTATATCAGATATCCGGAGATAAGGCTTTGACCAATTGTGATAATTCCACAGGCTATGTGCTCAAATATTCCCTAGGATTCCTTATTATGGCTGCATTATTTGGAGGCATTTTACTTATTTCACATATTGAGGAAAAAACACCATTAGTAGCCAACCCTTTAAAGGAAATAATCATTGTATTTCTCATGTATATGTCTGTTGGTTTATTTGAGGAACTGGCTTTTAGAGCAGTTATAAATGATGCAATTATTTATAAATTCCGAAATTGGAAATATGTTTTCGTGCTTAGCGCTATAGTTTCATCCATTGTCTTTGGTGCGGTACATATTATTGGTTTTGATATTTCATCACCAACAGCATGGGGGCAGGCTATCGGTAAAACATCTGAAGCAGGGCTGTTCGGATTTGCACTTCTCATACTTTATTGGAAGACCAGAAATATTTGGGCTTGTGGTATTGCTCACGGCTTGAATGATTTCTTTATTGATTTTCAATCTGGATTATTTGTGTATGAGGAAACATCCAAGGGCTATATTAATGAAGGCGAAAGTGCGATGAAATCAATTATCATGTATTGCATTCTATCTGTTATAAATATAATTTTTATTTTTATCATTTGGAGGAAAGTGGGCAAGACCATTGATTTCCAAAAGATTAGAGAAGAATGGTAGGACAGAAAATGTCTCTATATAACTTCATATGAACTTCCAAGAGAATGTTAATAGTTGCCACTCTAATGGTTTATGAGTCCTGCCAGATTAATTAAAACGTTTTAAGCCGTCCTAAGTTTCCAGGCTGCAGGACGGCTATTTCTTTAAATTTTCCAGGTTTTTTATAAAGCATTCAGCAAAATTTCTATGTCCATCAATAGAAAAATGAACTCCATCAGAACCCATAGCAATATTCCATTCACTAGCATCGAAGGTGGTGATGTCATATTGTTTTGCTAGTTCAAGGAAGCGCTGGTTCATCTCTATGCAACAATTATGGTAACGTTGCATTTCTGGTTCCATTACTTTGATGTATGGTGGAGCTATTAGGATGAACTGAGCTTTACAGTTTTCTTTGACATAACTTAGGATCCTATCAAGCTTTGTAACGGCTAGCTCTACGTTGGGATTGTAGGTTAGCAATATATCATTGGTACCAAGCATCATGACAAAGATATCCTCTGCTGAAAGGTCAGTGAGAAGGTTGGTGAAGTAGCCATAGTCTATGGATGGGAGCTGGCGACCGTTCATTCCTTCCTCGATGACATCAAAGCGGTCTGCTAGGGCGTTGTGAACAATAGTAGCCCAACGTTCATCCTCAGCATATCTGCCTCCAAGGAAATCCCTTGGATCATATCCGTATGTATTTGAATCACCAAATAGTATTAGTTTTCTCATAGTGTTAATCTCATTTGATACCACTGGACGTCACCGTGGGTTGATTCACTTATTCCTTCATTTTTAAAGCCAAACTTGGCATAATAGTTGATTAGTTTTTCTTTGCAAGTCAGTACAAGGCCGGATCTATTTTGAGCCTTAGCATCCGCTATTGCTTGTTCTATTAGTTTACCTGCATAACCGTGATTTCTATATTCAGGAATGGTGTTTACTCCAAATATCATCTGCCATTTACCTTGTTCGTCGTGCATATCAGCTTTAGCATACATTTCATCTGTAAGATTAGGTTCATCAGTGCAAAAGCCATCTACAAAAGCTATAAGCTTGTCATCATCAAACATAAGCCAGAAGTGATTGGCATAATGTTCTAGTCTATCTTTAAACTCGTCTACAGTAGCAGCTTCTGCAGGTGGAAAGCATTCAGCTTCAACTGCAGAAATAGCAGCTAAGTCATCTATTGTTGCGGTTCTAATTAACATTTTTATATCCTTTCAATACACCAGGAAAAGCCTTGTGCTTGTTGTAATAATGATAGCAGATATTTAAAGCTTTGGTTAAAGTTCTTTGAGGGTAAAGGGATATCATGATTTCCCCTTTTGTCTAATCAAGGTAGTGGCTTTTACATTGGTGAAGATTTACAATAATTAATAGGATGAAGGAAAGGGAGAAGGGGCATGATTAGTAAGCTTTTAGCGGAAAAGTTTATTGAACAGGTAACAGAATACACTTCATATAATGTAAATATTATGGATGAAGATGGTGTGATAATAGCAAGCAGAAACAGTGAGCGAGTGGGGCAGTATCACGAGATTGCTTACAGAATTGTCCATGGGGAAGAGGATATAGTTGATACTACAACTATTGAGCAGTTTCCAAACGTTCTTCCAGGCATAAACATGGTAATAGAGATGGATGGAAGGCGCGAGGGAGTAGTTGGTGTTACTGGAGAGCCAGAGGAAATCAGACCTGTAGCAATGATTGTAAAAATGGCTATTCAGTCTATGCTTCGATATGAAAAACAACAAGAAAAGGCCAGACTACGTGAAAATCGAAAAGAACGATTTATCCATATGTTAACTGAGGTTGAGTATGCGGATTCACAAGAAATCCGTGAGTTGGCTGAGGAACTTGGATATCCTGAAGAGAGAATAAGAATTCCTATCTTAGCCATTATGGATGGGGTTAATGCATCTGACTTTTTGGTGCATCTGAAAAAGAGTCCTTATCATACTTTAAAAGATGTTTCTTTAGCTCTTGATGAAAAGAGAGTCATCATATTTAAGACTATGCCTGACACAGTTAGTGAACTGTTCTCTGATTACAAATACATAGTTGGAGAGTATTTAAGTCCAGTTCTTAGATGGATGAAAGAAAACGATACTCAGGCAAAGTTCTATATTGGCAGTTTTCAAGATTCTTATGCACGATATTACTATGCATACAGACATTGCAGATGGTTACAGGAATATATAAAAACAGATGGAAGCTCTGTTTTCTTCTATGATCATGTAGGAGAGTATTTGCATTTCATTACTCCAATGCGAGATATGGCCAACATGTTTTATATCTTTGAAAGCAAATTCCCAGAAGGAAAGATTGATGATTTCATAGAGACAGTTGGAGCTTTAATTAGAAACAACTTCAACTTTAATAAAGCAGCTCAAGAGTTATTCATACATAAGAATACATTGGTTTATCGATACAATAAATACAAGGAATTGATGGATATAGATCCAGTGGCTAAAGCTTCTGATAGAAGCTTTTTGGAGAGTTTCTACACCTATTTGTATAGGAAGAGGAACAAATACAATATATAATGTGTTGTGTTCTCGACACAAAAAATTAATGCTCTTTTTGTAATGATAGTACATTAAATTCTATATCGCCCTCCCTTATCATAAAAGTATCTTATAAACGCTTTAAGAAGGGAGGGCGGTTCCATGACTGGATTTCCGTTAATTATCATCTTTATTTTGGCAATCGTATTAATGATTGTTATGATCTCAAAATTCAAGATTCACCCATTTATTTCAATTATGTGCATCTCTTTGGTATTAGGTCTGTTAGCGGGCATTCCTATTGTTGATGTCACATTAGAGGACGGAACAACAAAAGCTGGTATAGCTACTGTAATTGGACAGGGCTTCTCTGGCACATTCACATCTATTGGTATTGTTATCATCCTTGGTGCATTAATTGGTAGCATCTTGGAGAAAACAGGTGCAGCTCTAAGCTTGCAGACATAGTAATTAAGATTGTAGGCAAGAATCATCCTGTACTTGCAATGGAGCTTATGGGTTGGGTTGTTTCAATCCCAGTATTCTGTGATTCAGGTTTTGTAATCTTAAACCCTATCCGTAAAGCTTTAGTAAAGAGAACAGCTTCATCTTCTGTTGCAATGACAGTTGGTCTTGCAGCTGGTCTATTTACATCTCACGTATTTATACCTCCTACACCAGGTCCAATTGCTGCAGCAAATACACTTGGAATTGGTGACAATTTACTTCTTGTAATTGGACTTGGTTTAGTATGTTCAATTTGCCCACTTATTGCAGCATATTGCTATGCTACATTCATTGGCAAGAAGGTTAAAGCTGATGATGAATTCGATACAAATGCTGTTAGCAAAACATACGAAGAATTAGTTGCTGAGTATGGTAAGCTTCCAAATGGAACCTCTGCTCTTGCACCTATTATTGTGCCAATCATTCTGATGGCTTTATCTTCAATTGTTACAATGGCTAAGGTAACAGGAACTGGTGCTAGCATCTGCAAGTTCTTAGGAACACCAATTATCGCTCTTGCAGTAGGTACAATCTTTGCTGTTATCCAGCTTTGCGGAGCTAAAAAGATTGATGAGTTCTATGATATTGTAAATGATACTCTAAAGACAGTTGGTCCTATTCTTTTCATTACAGCTGCTGGTGGTGTACTTGGTAAAGTTATTGCTTCTTCTGATATGGTTAACTACATTTCAGAGCATGCTACAGTACTTTCAGCAATGGGCATCTTCTTCCCATTCTTACTTTCAGCTATCTTAAAGAGTGCGCAGGGATCTTCTACAGTAGCACTTACAACAACAGCTGGTATTGTAGCCCCACTTCTTCCAGTGCTTGGCTTTACTACACCAGCACAGATAACACTTGTATGTATGGCAATCGGAGCAGGTGCTATGACAGTATCACATGCAAACGATTCTTATTACTGGGTTGTTACAAACTTTGGTGAGATGACTCCAGAAAGAGGTTACAAGACATGGACAGTAGCATCGCTTGTTATGGGTATTGCAGCTATAATTGAAATAGCTATTCTTAGCCTATTCATACATTAATAATGTGATCGAGGAAGTTTTATGAATCAGAAATTAAGGAATGATATTAATTATATTGTTGAAAACACAATAAAAGAAGTTCTGCCTGATGAGGCGGTTACTAGAGCCCTTTATAATTTCTCTTATGGAAAAGGCAAAGTGATTCTAGTAGCCGCTGGAAAGGCGGCTTGGCAAATGGCCGCAGCAGCTAAAAAGGTTCTTAAAAGATTAGATGGCGGCATTGTAATAACAAAATATGATCATGTTAAAAGCAATATTGAAGGGATACAATGCTTTGAAGCAGGTCATCCAGTACCTGATCAAAATAGCTTTGATGCAACAAAAAAAGCTATTGAATTAGTGGAAGGCTTATCAGAAGATGACACAGTTATCTTTTTGCTTTCCGGTGGAGGAAGTGCCCTGTTTGAATTGCCATTAATTTCTGGTGAAGAACTACAAGACATTACAAAGCAGTTACTTGCTAGTGGTGCTGATATAGTAGAGATAAATACTATTCGCAAGCGTCTTAGTAAAGTAAAAGGCGGTAGATTTGCTCTAGCTTGTGCTCCAGCCAAAGTATTTAGCATTGTGCTTAGTGATATAGTTGGAGATCCACTTGATATGATAGCAAGCGGCCCTGCATATCCTGATTTTTCTACATGTGATGAAGCAAAAGAAATAGTTCGTAAATACAATATTAAGCTTTCTAAGGAAGCTGAAGAGCTATTAGATAAAGAAACTCCTAAAGAATTAAATAATGTAGAAACTCATATAACTGGATCTGTACGAGAACTTTGTAGAGCTGCTGCTAGCAACAGTGGAAAGTTAGGTTACAAGCCTATTATTCTGACCGATGAGCTATGCTGCGAGGCGAGAGAAGCAGGAAGTTTTCTTGCTAGCATCGCAAAGACAAAAGCAAAGGATAATGAAAGGCTTGCCGTTATTGCTGGTGGAGAGACAGTAGTTCATCTTACTGGTACAGGTAAAGGTGGAAGAAATCAGGAACTTGCACTCAGTGCTGCTATAGGAATAGCTGGAAATAGAGGCATTGCAGTAGCATCAGTTGGCAGTGATGGAACGGATGGCCCAACAGATGCCGCTGGAGGCTATGTTGATAATGAGACTTATCAAGAATTACAAGCTAAAGGAATCAACATACATGATGTTTTAAAAGATAATGATGCATACAATGCATTAAAAGCAGTTGATGGCCTAATAATAACTGGTGCAACAGGAACGAACGTGAATGATGTTGCTATAGCATTGATTGATATCTGATGAATCGAACACTATAGGGGTTAACCTGTTGCAATTGCAACAACTATAAACATAAACAATTGATATATTGTATGTGTAAATATAGATTGTTTGAATTGGAGGTTAGCCATGGAAGAAAAAATAGCTAATGCAGAAAAAGAAGTTGAAGCATCAGCTGCAAGAGTTACATCCAATATCACTATAGAAAAAAGAGAAGCTGCAAAAAAGCAGGCTGAAATAGTGGGACATCCACTTCATCTTTTTACTAAAGAAAATGAAGCTCTCACGGAAGTGATTAATAAAACCAAGAGTTTGATTAAAGATATTAAGATTGATCCATCTGATGATAACAATAGAAAAATAATTGAAATTATAGATAGCCTCAGAAAAGTAGCTATCCATTATGCTAAGAAGGGTGATTTACTGTATCCTCACATGAAGGCTAAATACGAGATTTCAGGTCCTTCAGATGTTATGTGGTCTGTTGATGATGAGATTAGGGATGAGCTTAAATTCATATCAGATTCTGATTTTAGAAAAATCGAATATGTGAATAGATTAGAACATGCCATTACTCGCATGGAGGAAATGATTTATAAGGAGCAGAATATTCTCTTCCCTATTTGCACTAAGTTTTTCACTGATGAAGAATGGTACCAGATTTATCAGGATTCAAAGGATTATGCGCCTTGTTTGGTGGATTTTATTGAATGGCCTGAGGCAGAGGCGGCACTGTCCAAAGAAAACGCTACTAGCAATGCTACAGATGATATGATTAATTTACCAGGTGGACATTTCACACCTGCTCAACTTAGGGCAGTACTCAATACTCTTCCAGTAGAAATATCATTTATAGATGAAAATGATATTAACTGTTTCTTTAACGAAGGACCAAAGCTCTTTAAGCGTGCAGGTATGGCCATAGGACGTGATGTGTATAGTTGTCATCCACCAAAGATAGAGATGATGGTTCGTTCTATAATTGGAGATTTCAAATCTGGCACCAGGGATAAAGTGTCAGTTTGGATGGAAAAAGAAGGCATCCCAGTGCTTGTGGAGTACATTGCAGTTCGAGATGACAATGGACAATATATCGGCACAATGGAATGCGTTCAAAAAATGGATGAAGCAAAAAAGCATTTTGAAAAATAAAATTATTTGATGACAAAGGTATTTCTATCGAAGTCGATAATTCCTTCGTCACGCATTTTACCAAGCTCTCTTGTCATGGCACTACGGTTGATGGATAAGTAATCAGCCAGCTGTGTTCTTGACAGGGGAGCTTTTATATATTTTGATTTTTGTTGCTGAGCAAGGGTGGAAATGTATGCCATAAGTTTTCCGCGGATGGATTCTTTCGACATGATTTCCAGTTTATTCATATAGGAGATACTTTTTTGTCCTAACAGATGAAACATGTTTTCTGCAATTTTGGCATGGAAGCTACAAGCGTTTTCGCATGTGTGGATGATTTTTGAAGCAGCAAGAAATAATACTCTTGTTTTTTCTACGGCAACAAAAGTAACAGAAGATTCCTGTTCAATACTGACAGCGAAATTTTCTCCAAACAGTTCGCCTGGACCAACATAGGATAGAAGTGATGAGTTACCCCATATATCTTCTTTCAAAAGGTGCACATTTCCAAAAAGAACAATTCCGATATAAGGGACTTTGTCCTTTTCCATAATGATGGTTTCCCCTTTTTCAAAATCTTTTTTAAAGGAGTTGATGCAAATCAGTAGTTTATTCAAATTGTCTGGGTGAATTCCCTCGAATAGAGGAATATCATTGTAATCTATTTCTTTCATAAGCACATTATAAAATCAAACTGTTGCAATTGCAACAAACTGACTCTCGTTCTAGCTGTATATTATGAGCATCAAAGAAATCCGGTTAGAAAATGGAGGTAAACAATGGAAAATAAGATGTTTTGTTACCAGTGTCAGGAAACAGCAGGCTGCACTGGCTGCACAATGTCAGGTGTTTGTGGAAAGACGCCAGAGGTAGCAAATCTTCAGGATTTACTGGTATATGTCACCAAAGGTCTTTCATTTGTAACAACAAAGCTTAGGGCAGAGGGCAAGGAAGTATCGGAAGTTGTTAATCATATGATTTCGGTAAATCTTTTTACAACGATTACAAATGCAAATTTTGATTATGATTCAATAGCCCAGAAAATCGAAGATACTATTAATGCCAAGGAACAGTTATTAGAAAAGCTTACAGATAAGAGCAATCTTCCAGATGCTGTCATCTGGAATGGTGATAAAACACAGTATGATGAGAAGGCAAAGACTGTAGGTGTTCTTTCAACAGAAAATGAAGATATTCGTTCATTGAGAGAGTTGATAACATATGGTCTTAAGGGGCTTGCTGCTTATTCGAAGCATGCAAATGCTCTTTTAAAGGATAATGAGGATGTTGATGCATTTCTTCAAAAAGCGCTAGCAGCTACTTTAGATGATAGTCTTTCAGTAGATTATCTGATTGCGTTAACTCTTGAGACAGGTAAATATGGAGTGGATGGCATGGCACTTCTTGATGAAGCCAATACATCAACTTATGGTAATCCTGAAATTACAAAAGTAGATATAGGTGTTAGGAATAACCCTGGTATTCTTATTTCAGGGCATGACCTGAAGGATTTGGAGATGCTTTTAGAGCAGACTAAAGGCACAGGGGTAGATGTATATACTCATTCAGAAATGTTACCAGCCCACTATTACCCATTCTTTAAGAAATATGATAATTTTGCTGGAAACTATGGTAATGCATGGTGGAAGCAGAAGGAAGAATTTGCTAGCTTCAATGGCCCAATTCTGATGACAACAAATTGTATTGTACCACCGGCAGATTCTTACAAAGATAGAATGTTTACAACAGGTGCGGCAGGATATCCTGGATGCAAGCATATTGATGCGCCTTATGGTGAAACAAAGGATTTCTCTGAAATCATTGAAATGGCGAAGAAATGTGATGCACCTACTGAGATAGAACGCGGCGAAATTATTGGTGGATTTGCTCATGAGCAGGTATTTGCTCTTGCAGATAATGTAGTAGATGCAGTTAAAACCGGAGCAATCAAAAAGTTTGTTGTAATGGCTGGTTGCGATGGAAGAGCAAAATCACGCGAATATTATACAGAGTTTGCTAAAGCACTGCCAAAAGATACAGTTATTCTTACGGCAGGCTGCGCAAAGTACAAATACAATAAGCTAAACCTAGGTGATATCAATGGAATACCAAGAGTTTTGGATGCAGGACAGTGTAATGACTCATATTCACTTGCACTCATAGCTCTCAAACTCAAAGAAGTATTTGGACTTAATGATGTAAATGATCTTCCAATTGTCTACAACATTTCATGGTATGAACAGAAGGCTGTAATAGTTTTACTTGCCCTTTTATATTTAGGAGTAAAAAATATACACTTAGGCCCAACACTTCCAGCGTTTCTTTCACCAAATGTTGCAAACGTTCTTGTGCAGAATTTTGGTATAGCAGGAATTACAAATGTAGAGGATGATATTAGCAAGCTTATTTAGAGAAGAATGATAGAATTTTTGGTAAAAAATTCACTGATGCTTAAAATGGGGACACCTATTATTTTATCTATGATGATGCAGGCACTTTATAATATTGTAGATTCTGCATTTGTATCCAATATGGGAGCAAATGGTGAGATGGCACTTAATGCTCTTACATTGGCTTTTCCGGTGCAGATGCTGTTAATTGCGCTGGGAATAGGAACAGGCGTAGGTATGAATGTGGTAGTTGCTAGGAGCTTAGGGCAACAAGATTATGAAAAGGCATCAAGAGCTGCAGGAACAACAAAAGTGTTAGCATTTATCATTTTTGTAATGTTTTTCCTGTTTGGTATATTTGGCGTTAAGTTCTATATAGGAACTCAGACAACAAATGCAACAATTTCAGAAATGGCTATTGTTTACTTAAGAATATGTTGTATGCTCTCTCTAGGAAATGTATATTTTACAGTTTATGAGAAGCTCCTTCAGGCACATGGCCGCTCAAAATATTCAACAATTGCACAAATCGCTGGAGCACTCACAAATATTGTACTAGACCCTATTTTAATATATGGTTTATTGGGACTTCCTAGAATGGAAGTGGTAGGTGCTGCACTGGCTACAGTAATCGGCCAGTATGTATCAATGGGCTTAGGATGGTATTTCCATCGTAAATACGATAATGAAGTGTCAAATGATAGAAAGTATTTAAAGCTGACAGGCTCTATGGTTAAGGAAATTTATTCAATAGGTTTTCCTGCTATCGTAGCACAGGCTCTTATGTCTATAATGACTTATTTATTAAATATAATTTTTGTTCGTATCGGAGAGAATGTTGTTACAGCATATGGTCTTTACTATAAGATTCAGCAGTTTATACTTTTCGCAGCCTTTGGTATGAGAGATACAATTACGCCTATCATTTCCTTTGCACATGGAATGAAGGACGAAAAGCGAATTAAAGAAGGAATGAAATGGGGAATACTTTATACTTCAGTAATCATGTTGTTTGGAACATTAATTTTAGAAGTATTCGCAAGCCCATTTGCTAACATGTTTGGGCTGTCTGGAGAAACTGAGGCAATATGTGTTGTGGCCATGAGAATAGTGTCTATCAGTTTTTTATTTGCCGGGTTTAACATTTCTTTCCAAGGAATATATCAGGCTCTTAATGCTGGTCCTCAGTCACTTGGGATTTCTCTTTTAAGACAATTTGTTTTAGTAATACCTGTAGCATATGTTTTTTCAAATATGGTAATTGTTGGGAATGCCTCAAAATCTATTATCTGGTTTACATTTTTAATTGCTGAGGTTTTAACAGCCTTGGTTGGATATATTATGCTTAAGAAAATAGTAAAGAATAGCCTTAGTATTAAGGTGATATAATGCACTAATTTCTTCTTGTAATTGATATGCACCAAATATTTTAGAGTAAGAGTTTTATCAGGAGTAATGGTTGCTATGATGGCAATGTCATCTTTAACACCACTTATGGTAAACGCAGCTGAGCTTCCTGAAGAGGAGCAGACTGTTGTAGAAGAAATTTCTGATGAGACAATGCCTGAGGAACCAACAGAAGAGCCAAATCAAGAATCAACAGAAGAACTGGCAGAAGCTAATGCGGAATCAGCTCAAGAGGATGAAAATGAAGACGAACAGAATGAGGAAGCTGGTAAATCAGAAGAAGAGGCAAACATAACTGAAGAATTCAAAACAGCAGAATCTACAGAAGAACTTGAGAAAGAAGAAACTACTGAAGAAGAAAAAAAAGATGAATACTTTGTAGTATCATTCATCGATTCAATTGATAATATTACATTTGCAACAGTAGAAGTAAATAAGAACGAATCAGTTACAGAGCTTCCAGAAGCACCTGCTCATGAAGGCTATAAATTCTATACATATGATGGAAATTACTGGGATGTAATTCAGAACGAAGAAGTAACTGCAATTTACGTAGAAAATGAAAAACTCCCACCTAGACACGAAAGGATATTCGCAGAAATAGATGGAGTCTATGTAGAGCACATCATAGAGAGTCAGGATGAGGAACTTGATGTTCCTTGGAAGGATGAAGAGGGAAACGAGTACATTTGGATGGATGATTGCTTCTGGCACGACATGAACGGACATAGATATATGCCAGACAAAACATACATTGACCCATATTACGGAGAGATGTGTTTCGGAGATTCTGGAAACGAGATGGTTAATGAGAGCAAGAAGCTGGCACAGAGCGAGATAAACACAATGCTCGATTACATAAGTAAAACCACCCCAGCATTCTCATTCATTGCAGGACCACTTAAGACATTGATTGCAGAAATGTTTGGACAAACTGGAAGCAAGGATCCTAATAAAATAATAATTGATAAGCTGAGTGATATTGAAAAACAGCTTACTGATATGGAAGACAATCAAAAATATCATGTTGAAGACGCCCTTACAATGGCTGAGCTAGGAGGAGATTTTCAGGAACTGGCTAAGAGGATTGATCCATTATATAACAAGATTAACGATTCCATTGGAAATTACGAAAAAGGTGATATCAGTAAAGAACAGTGCCAAAGGGAAATCGCAGCCCTTCGCGATAGTAATGAATATGCTAACCTTACAGCGGCTATATCAGGTGCATCAAAAGCTTTCTTCGGAGATACAAACTATACAATAGATAAGAGATCCATATTCGGAGCAACATATAATCTTCAGTGCAATCACGTAATGTTCTCTGGTGAAGCAATAGACAAGGTTACCCCATATTTAATCAGACAGCTTTGCAATTACCTTAGGGCTTATGGTTTAGTAAACACAGTACTTGACAATTATGAAGCAGTAGTAGGAAACAATGCAGCTTTAAGTACACGTGAAGAAATGCTTTCAAACACTGGTGGAGTACTTAACGGAACATTTAATCCAGAAAAACCAGGTGTCTTTGGACAGTTTAAAAAGTTTCTTGAACTCTACAGATTCACATACGTGGGATGTAGTTCAGATCCTTATCATCACGTAAGGTTGAATGAAAAGATCGCCGTTTGCCTAGAGATGCCAAGAAGATGCATAGGAACAGGTGTATACGAGGAATGTAACCTGGAAAAATACACCCCAGATGGAATGAAAAACTTCCCACTAAGCAGCACTCAAATGAAAAATCTGGCAAGCTATTGCGCAAGAAAACACATATCAGTTTACGACTTCCTAATAGATGTGGTTGGTTTCAAATTAACTATAGTTCCAGATTTTGAAATATTTACATACTTGGTAGATAAAAATGTGGTAGAAATAACTGGAGATTCAAAAGTAGCATTTGGCGACAGGGTATATACATTTGACGAGATAATGAGAGAATCTTCTGCCACATACATGCCTACAGGACCACAGATAATTGAACTAGAAGTGGAACGTAAAGTGAAGTTATTTGGCTCAAGGAACATGTTTAATAACATGCAGGCAATTCAAATCAACAGGGTAGGAGCAACAGATGAGAAGGTAAGAATTGGCATAATGGACGGAAAAGGCAGAGTCAATGCAACAGTACTGTTCTTCATGAGATAGTAATAACTCCAACTAAATAAGACATAAATTAAAGGGACTGGTCTCTAACAGGAGGCCGGTTCCTATCAATATGCCCAATAAGTAGTATCCCCAATTAATATCATAGACTTATGTAAGACGAGCCTATTTTTTCTTAAAGGAACAGGTTCTAATTGCTCCTTTTATATCACCATCATCTTAAAAGTATCTTAAAAGTATTTCGGCGCAAGCGTGACTATCGCTATCTGTCTGATGGTGGTCTAGGGCTATTCCATAATAGCACCATAAATCATTAAGTTTATGGCTAATGTTAGGAAGTATTTTTAACTGCTCTTTGATGAAGCTTAAGCCATCTCGACCATGTCCCTCATAAGAAATAAACTGGTTCCAAAATCAAGTACCAATTTTTGACAGTTTGGAACTTGTAAAACGAAAAAGTGGAACTTTTTTCAGCCAGATGAAAAAAAATTAATAAAAATCGCCTTATTAGCCAAATCGAATCCTACAGTAAACTTAATTGAGAAAATTTATAACCATTCGTCCTATGTAATATAGAGATTGCTATTTACCTACTAAAAGAGTATGCTTTTAGAAAAGATGAGAAGGGGGATAGTAAAAATGATCTCAAGAGACGAGGCCTTTGACTTATTGAAAAAATACAACAAGGATTCTTTTCATATTCAACACGCATTGACCGTTGAAGCTGTTATGAAATGGTATGCAAATGAACTTGGTTATGCTGATGAAAAGGAATATTGGGGAATTGTTGGACTTTTACATGATATAGATTTTGAATTGTATCCAGATGAACATTGTTTGAAAGCTCCAGAATTATTAAAAGAAGGCGGTGTGAGTGATGATATTATTCATGCAGTATGTTCACACGGATATGGTATTACTGTTGGTTGCGGAGAAACTATAGATGTAGAGCCAATAAGAGAGATGGAAAAAGTACTCTTTGCAGCTGATGAGCTGACAGGACTTATTTGGGCGGCGGCTCTAATGCGACCATCTAAGAGTACTAAAGATATGGAACTAAAATCTCTTAAGAAGAAATATAAAAGCAAAGGATTTGCTGCAGGATGCTCACGAGAGGTTATAGAACGTGGAGCAAATCAGCTTGGCTGGGAGCTTAACGATTTGTTAGATAAAACATTGCAAGCAATGGCTGCTAGTGAGGATACTATTAACAAGGAAATGTTAGCGGGGTAAAGACCTATGAAATCAATCCTTATTAAAGATACAACACGAGAGGAGCGCGAAGAGATTATAAAAGCATCTCTTGATTGTGGAGGCGGATGCGAAAACTGTTCTTCTTGTTGGCTTGGTGGCGGTAGTCCTTGGGATATTTACCAGGACTATATAGATGGAAAACGTGAAATTAGTGATATTAATAAGGATTATATGTCTATATACCGTCAGGATAGGCAGATAAAATAGGTATATTTATGAAAGAAGCTCCAGATATTATAAATTCAACTGAACAAGAACGGCGTGATTATATTAAGCAAAGATTTCCATGTGTTGCAGATTGCGATATGTGTGGGCTTTGCAAAGTTTTTCACGGAAAAGATGCAGAAACAGCTTATGACGATTACATCTTAGGGGTACGGACATTTTTAGATGTTTCGGCAGATTATAAAAGATGACTTAGACAATTCATCTAATTTTTATCGATAGATTTAAGTTCAATTCATTTTATATGAGTTCAATTTATGCTATAATTGAATTCTTTTGTTTGATAATCTAGTTTAGTCAATTCTATTTTTGCGCCATTTTGCCAGATGCGTGTTTTTCATTTATTGGAAGGAAGCGGAAAAATAAGTTTAGGTATCTATGCTTGTAGTCCTGAAGATTCAAGCTTTAAAGCAGTTTTTTCTGATATGAAAGTAACAGAATGTGCTTGGAAAGCTCACGATGGACAACAGCCAGATTTATAAAAGTAAGTGAGAGGGGGATTTTTTCATGAAAACACTTATGGTTTATTATTCACATGAGGGAAATACTGAATTTGTTGTTAAGAAAATTGCAGAGAAAGCTTTTGGAAAATTGAAGGAGAGCATCGGGATAGATTCGCTTGCTGCTACACTTATTCTTATTGATCCAAAGGACAAGCCTAGTGAAGATAATGATAGGAAAATAGAAGATTTTTGTAAGGAAATCTTTTAAGGTGAAAAATGTAGAAAAGCAGTAGAAGGAGAATAGTCTTATGAGCAGTTTTAAATTGATAAATGGATCATGTGCAGACCAAAAGGTAGATGCAGTTGTTAATGCCGCCAATAGATATTTAGCTGCCGGTGGTGGTATATGCGGTGTTATCTTTAGCAAAGCTGGAATGAGAGAATTATCAGATGCTTGTGATAAATGCAATCCACCTCTAAATGATGGTGAAGCGGCTATTACTCCAGCTTTTAACATGACTAATTGTAAATATATAATTCATGCAGTAGGTCCAAATTTTGGAGCTACTCCAAAAGCATTTAAGGAATTATTTGAAGCTTATTACAATTCTCTAGTTGTTCTAAAGGATAATGGACTTCATAGTATTTCATTTCCTTTAATAAGTTCAGGCATATTTGGCGGTAGTTTAGCAGATGCTCCTGGAGAGTCAGCTAAACAATGTAAGAGAGCATACCAGAGCTTCACTGAGGATTATCCAGGTTATGACGTGGATGTGTTACTTTGTGCTTTTACAAGTAGTGAAATGAAATCAGCAGAGGCGCAAATTAGTTATAGTCTCTTTTTTTAATAACTCCTTTTGTGAAATACGAGCACTAGGCATCCCTAGTGCTGTTAAATGTTTAATCTTCAATCATTGGAATATTGGATAATTCTCGCAACTTATTCTGTAGAATTTCTCTATTAGGTAACTTGAGTTTATATTCGGCAACAAGCATTGGAGACATTGTTCTGCTCATTGCATATTCTACAACTTCATCATCCTTAGATGCGCATAATACTAATCCTACACTAGGATTTTCATTTTCTTTCTTTACTTGGCGGTCTAAGGCTTCTAAATAGAAATCCATTTTTGAAACATATTCAGGTTTAAATTTCCCAACCTTTAGTTCAAATGCGACTAGGCACTGCAAATCACGGTGATAGAAGAGAAATAGTTTTCTTTTATGCAGAGACGAATGTAAAATTCTCTAGCTTCTGGAGTGTCGCAACTAGACATGATGAGCAAATGATTAGACCAGCTAATTTGTGTCACCAGTGGTGACACAATTTCCTCATCTTTATATGTTTCGTAGAATTGCTTCATACGATACAGCCCCCTACGGTTGAATCCCTTTATGCCTGGAAAAGCTGCTTGAATTTGTTCTGCGATAGTGTCCATATACCTGTCTCCAAAAGCAGACTTCTCAGCTTCTTGATATAGGTATTCACCAACATTCGTTAATGCAACTTTTGTGATTTATCGATAGATATAGTCATATCAAAAACCACAATAATATCTACTCATTGGATAATTGCAATATCTATTAGCTAAAGAATGTACTTGCCGCCTCTGCCGCAGCATCAATTCTAGCTTCCTTGTCCGAAATATAATGCTTGGAAGTATCAATATTGCTATGATGAAGGGCATCTTTGATTGCATAGATGTCCTTTGTTTCTGCGTAGACTTTGGTAGCAAAAGTAGCTCTCATCTTGTGAGGAGAGTACTTATCAGAAAGACCGGCAGCCTTACAGTATTTCTTAAGCATTTTTTGTACCGCATTTACGGATATTCTTTTGCCCTGGGTTGAAATGAACAATGCGTTCTCATCAGTAGAAGAGAGTAGTAGTGGGCGAGAAAACTCGATGTAATCAGCCACGGCATTGTATACAGGAGTGATTACACGTACCTTATCATAATCTCCACCTTTTCTGATAATACTGAAATATACTTTGTGCTCTTCGGTAGTATCAATGTCTGAAAGATTAAGTCCCACAAGCTCTGAGACACGCATGCCAGTGCCAATTAACACCATGATAATGGCCATATCTCTATCAACCATGCGTTTATTATATGCTTTGGCATGTTCTGAAATTTTATCCTGATTTTGTATACAATTTAATAAAGCTGAAACCTCTGAATCACTGAGCTTTACCACATCTCTTTCATGAAGTTTTGGACCTTCCACTAGAAGTGTAGGATTATTTTTGATTGCACCAATGGCCAGGTAATACTTATACATGGTCTTAAGTACAGAAAGCTTTCTGCGGCGTGCGGTCTCACTTAGTTTGATTCCATCCTCAGATTCAGTAATGTATTTTTCAATCTGGGTCATTCTGATTTTATCCAAATCAGTAACCTGGATATCCTTGACATTTTCTTTTTTTAGAACTACAGCCATGAATCTTAGGAATACATTTATCTCATACATATACCCAAGAATTGTGTTTGTAGAACGATTTCTTGAATCCAAATGGGTATGAAAATCCTCTAAGAACTCTGGCATATCATTTAAGAGCTCATTTATCTTTGTGTTATTTTTAATGTCTTGTTCGTTTCGATACTCATTACTCATGAGTATATTATAAAATAAATGCTATTAATATGCAAAACGTTTATTTAATGTAAAGATAGGCGCATGTGAATAACACCGCCCTAAGTTGAGAGTTGAGTTGCAATCTAAGGCGGTGTATATTAACGATATTTTATTCATAATGTCCGCGACATGAAATTATACGTATATTTTCGTTCTCAAAATCATAAACAAGGCGGTCTACATCATTTATTCTACGGCTCCAAAACCCACTGAGGTTTTCCTTTAACGGTTCAGGTTTTCCAATACCATTATATGGATCACGTTGGGCATCTTTTATTAGTGAATTAATTCTTTTTAAAGTCTTTTTATCTTGGGTTTGCCAATAAAGATAATCATCCCAACCTCTGTCTTCCCATAGGATTCCCATTAATCTTCATCCTCCAGTAGTTCATGTTCTTCAAAGTGAGCTTTTCCTGTTTTGATATCATTTGCGATACCTTCAAGATATCTTATATTTGATTCAGAATAAAATGGATCTGCAGAGACTTCAAATGGAATTCTGTGTTCCCTAGTCATTTTTTTGGCAAAAATTGTAAAGGCGGTTGTCATAGACATGCCAAGTTCATCACAAAGTGCTTCCATATTTTTCTTTAAGTCAGAGTCCATTCTAAAATTAACATTTACTGCGTTTGCCATTTTAAAAACCTCCATAGTTTTTCTATTTTCTTAATTTGATTATATCATGAAAGCATAAAAATGCAAGATGTATCATTACAATGTAATGATACATCTTGCATTTATTACAATTAAACATTTATGTGCAAAACTTAAATTATACGCATAGTTTAAAGGCTTAATATAATAACCCCAAAATAACCCCAATAATTGTCATTTGACACATAACATATAAAATGTGTGACACATAACGTAGAAAAAGGTACAAAGGGATCACTTTAATCGGTCATTTTATGCGATTTTGTGACACATAACGTATAAAATGATGTCGGATTGACAGATAAAATATAAAAAGCCGCCCAAAAATGACACATAAGATATAAAAAGCTGTCGTTTTGACACATAAAATATAAAAAGCTGTTCTATGATTCAGTGCATCTAATATTCGCTATTTATCAAATTTGCTGAGGCTGAGGAGGCTCGAACTCATTCTTAGCCCTTAAAAACACCGAAAGAGTGTCATGTGTCAACTCTGTACTACATGTATGTTATAGTTTTTCAAATGTTTCTTATTCTCATACATTCTTTTATCAGCCTTATCAAATACTCCTGCTACATTTCGCTCACCATTGTATCTTGCTGCCCCACAAGCAATTACAACATTATCAGTTTTTTGATTCTCCAAATTAATCTTTTCAAGTTCTGCCATTATAAGGTCAATATTCTGATAATCCATACCTTGAGCAATAACAGCAAACTCATCTCCGCCAATTCTATATATTGGGCTGTGCTTAAATAAGTTACAAATTATAGAACATCCAGATTTAATAAACTCGTCTCCTGCCTGATGTCCCAAAGAATCATTAATTTCTTTAAGACCATTTATATCAAAAACTATGGTTGCAAACTCTAAGTCCTCTTTTTCTTCAATGAGACGGTTAAGTTTAGCCTCTGCGTCAATGTATGCATATTTATTCTTAACTCCAGTAAGAGAATCAAGATTCGCTATCTTACTCATCTCTGCAAGATTCTTATAATAATTCTGGTCTTTTCTAACCTGATCATCTACATCGACAATACCTAGTATTAGAATTTGTTTTTGGTCTTCAATAATATAGGTAGCCTTAATACATACATATTTTGGTGCCCCCTGATACATTAATCTTATGTTTATAGAATAAACACCATTACTTTCAATTGTCTTACAAATATTTTCTTTTGAAAACAACGTAAGGAAATTGTCGATATCTTCTATAAAAACATTTTTCAGACCTTTCTCTCTGAACTTTTCAAAGAAATTGTCCCCTTCATTATCCAAGGCTAAGTATCTATAATCTTCATCTAAGGTATATCTAACAAAATGTTCATTCTCAGGATCAATTGCATAGATACAAATAAAATCACCTGTAAGCGCAGTGACTCTGTTATAAGTCATACGCTCCCTTTTAATTCGTTCAATTTCCTCTTTATGTCGCAGTTCAGCATCATTATCAATATACCCCAGTATTACAACAGACAACGCTACAGCATCGTTTTCTTCGTTTGTAGCAACTTTACGAATAAACAAGTGAATTACATCGTTGTTCTTGCCTCTAATATCAACGATAACAGGCTTTCCTTCTTTTTTGCACTGTATCAATGCATTGAAGAAATTTTGGTCTGCTCTACCATCCGAATAATTCTCACTTACAGAATATTTTGGATAATGTTTCTCCATAAATATCTTATAGGATTTGTTACCTTTCATATATCTAATCTCATAGCCTTTTACCTCTACGATAAACATAGGCATTGTGTCAAAGTAATCACCAGAAATAATGCTATCATCAGCTGAGAAAGACATATCATACATATTTACATTACCAACAGTTGCGTAATACTCAGCCTCTTTAGGGTTCTCAAAACCTATCTGATTTTCACTTTTATATCTATCGAGAATATCATCAAATGGAACTGCCTTACTATAATAATAGCCCTGAAGTTTTGTGCACCCCACCTCATTGAGGAAATCTATTGGATTCTCATCTTCAACACCTTCAGCTACTGTATCGCTTCCTAAACCCCTGGCTAAACGGACAAATTCAGAGACAATAACCTTACTGTCTTCACTCTCATGAATTTCATCTACGAAAGCCTTATCAAGCTTTATTACATCAAAATGTATCCTCTGCAGTAAATCAGGAGAGGAATATCCACGACCAAAATCATCCAACCAAACGCTAAAGCCCAATTCTCTGAAGCGTTTTATCTGGATAATCATGTAATCTACATCATCTGTAACTACACTTTCAGTCAACTCGATTACTATTCTACTTCTATCTATCCCTGCCTCGTCCACACGTTTTCTTATCTCTTCTACAATGTCACAGGCATAAAAATCCGTTTTTGATAAATTGATGGAATTAGGCACAATATTTAAACCTGCCTCGGCCTGCTGCTTAAGCTTTATAATTACCTGCTCCGCAACATATAAGTCAAGTTTATATGTTATCTTTGCATCCTCAAGAATAGGAATAAAATCATTAGGACCAATTTCATCCTTCTTAGGATCCTTCCATCTGACAAGGGCTTCTTCATTACAAACCTTGCCATTAGATGTACGGATAATAGGCTGATAACAGACCTTTATCCAACCATCTTCTATAGCTCTATCTAGATTTTCAAAGATGTATCGTCTGTCCTCAAACTGCTTCAACATCTTCTCATCAAAATACACAATTTTCGAATCATAAATCTTGCCACAGCTGTCACAGGCTATCTTAGCTCTATCCGTAGCTGTAGCAGGACCTACATACCCAAATCCGGTGTCATAAATGCCTATCTTCACAGGCAAATTCTTACCATTATTAATAAGTTTAAAATCATTAACCAAATATTTAAGCTTATTATCAATCCCTTCATTGTCTGTATATACAGCAAAATGATCCGCTGTTGTTCTACAGCAATTATAGTTACCAAAAAACTTAACCAGTAATTTAGCACTCTCTTTTATCAGTGCATCCCCAGCTTCATATCCATATTTTTGATTAAATGCCTGCATACCGCTTAAATCAAAGAACATCATTACTAAGTCTTTTCCATTATTTATAGAATTATTTTTTGAAGCTTCAGCCAATTGAAAAAAATAATCCATAGCTGGTAATCCAGTCAAATAATCATAGCTCAAGCCTGTTGCAGCCTTTTTACTCTGAAAATGCTTGTTATGGATTAGATTAAATCCCATAGCGATGTCTCTGTTATCTGCATTGTAAACACCTTCGTTTACGTAGTTTACAACTGCAAGTCTTACACCATTTTCCTTGTATATATGGTTTCCTATAGAATGAAGAATGATATATTTGTCACCAAGTTTGGAACGATATACCTGATTGTACTCTCCGCCATCTACTGCAAAACGTACAGCAGCATCTGCCAATTCGGCAACATCATCAGGATGAACATCTCTATACATATCATTATCCATGAGATAATAAGCCTCTTCCATCGAATCAAGGCCGATTAGCTTCACAAATCCCTCAGACAGTGCTATTGTAGCAACACGCTTATCTATAAACTGATAAACAGCAAGTGGTATACTACTGCTTTCAATTAATTTCAGTTCTTTTTCATCATATTTATATCTTTCCATGTCGAATCCCCACAAAATCGCAGATTACAGCAGATAACATATACATCCATATTATACCTTTTTGGTAATATCATTTCTCTTTATTCACAAAAGTTTCATTGTTCTCAATTTACTACTCCAAAAGATGATTACTAGTGATGAGAGGTCTGGATCAAACGTGGTAAAATTCGAGACTTTTAAACAAAAAAAGTGGCTGTAAAAAAATGAGATAATCATTTTTTCACAGCCACTTTTGAATTCATCGATAGGTATAGATATTGGTTACGTTATCTATATTTTTTTCTACAATGTAATCTTCCGAATTTGGTATATTTTCTAAATCATTAAATGAAAGTCTATCCCTATCATGCAATTGGAATTTATGATAATCCAAAAATCTTTTGTAGCTCAATTTAAAATGGGTTTCAAGGATAATATATGATACAAAATATCCAAACAATGATTCTATTACGTTCATACAATGACGAATATTAATTGGTGATTTATGGCCATAAATACTAGTATCCACAGTTGCATCTTCTAGCATTAAGCAGCTAATAATGTCTTTACATCCTATATATTCCCATATAAATGCTAAGTTTATAGCCAGAATATCATTGGTATAAAAGTAATCTCCCGAATACATTTTAAAAGCACTATATCGAACATTATCCCAAGAATAATCTTTTATTAGGCTTTTAATCTGCAAGGAAATTACAATGTCAGAAAAGTTTGAAATATAATATCCGCTTCCATCATGGATAAACTGCCTTTTACTAAATCCTTCAAACGATTTTATAAAAGAGGCTTCACTTTCTTCCAAATTATAAATTGTTACCATTGGCAGATGTTCTTTACGTCTATTGAAAAGAAATACCCCTGCAGGCGATTCTCTATTACGCGACACTAAGGATGGAGTCACAGCGTATATATGTTTATAGTTTTGATATAGAGAATCATTAAAAGCTGATACTGAAACTTTTATATTTTTCCATTGAATAGGTAGTAACAGATTTTTCTCATCTTGAAAATCACATAAGTTGCCTCCTGCAAACATGTCCAATCCCCACCGTTTATCGGAGGCATCAGACACATCTAAATCAAATCTTCTATCCATACCAAGTAAATAGGAACTTTGGAAATCATAGATTAACTTTGTATCATTGTGAATGAAGCAATGACACAGCCCAGATACTTGATGGAGAACTGAATGGTAACCAGATTCGATACATTTAGGACAATATTTTAAACGTGGTGTAAGAGCTTCAGGAAAATCTTTTAATAATTTAGATATAGGTTTTAATCTATAAATATAGTTATTTGGCAAAAGCTTGTCTTCTAGAGCTTTTATGTCGTAGCTACTTGTTGTGAGCTTTGAAAAAATGCATAATTTCTCGTCTAATATGCCATAGTTCGCATATGTTCCATGTTGAAAACAAGGTATTTCTAGGTCTAATAGAGCCATGGCTTCTTTGTATTTGAAGCAATGGTTAACAATTCTAAAATTTCTTATTATTGACCACATTGATTCGTATGGTCGCACCCATTTTTTGTCCCACAAATATTTTTGTGTACTAACAATTTTCTGTTGTTTTTCCATAACCTGTCTCCTCTATAGTCATAACAATGGCTTCCTTAGTAAGAAAATATTGTTCCTTAATTCCACCAGCTCCAAAGATGGATAAACATAAAATAAACGATTGCATGAAATACTGCATTGGAATGTCTTTAGCCTTAATTCCATATCTGGACTTCACTTCTTCAAATGAGTCCCAATAGTCTTGAGATAAATCAACAAAAAAAGCATGATTTTCTTTATAGGCATCAGGAAAATAGAATTCGGCAAGACTACATTTAGAAGAAGAGCTTGGCTGAATTGTTGCTTTGTCCAGTTCAGCAAGACATAATGATATTTGCATGGGGTTACATATTCCGTGAAATACAAAGTCATTTAACATAAAACGTTCTACGATCTGCAATTGTTTTTCTGCCTTAAATGCATTTCTCATGTCTATCATTTCATGTGGTGTACCTACTAGAAAGACCGTTAATTGTATGCCATATTTTGTAAAAAGGGAATTATATATATCCATAAGCCAGAAGTATTCTCTGTAATCCAACTTATAGGCTTCATCAATCATTAATACAATTTTCCTAAATGGTGTTGCAGCCGCTTTTATAGCAAAATAGTTTATAACTTTGTTTTTTAGTTCTAGTGCTGTCACTCTTTTATAGGCAGTTATATCTAATCCTAACGCATCAAGAATATTTGCATAAAATGTTTTATCCTTTGTGCTAAGAGCGTGTTCTGTGAGAGACCATGTGATAACTGGGAATGCATCACCATACCGAAGATGTAAGGCGTCAACGATATACGATATGGCTGTAGTTTTTCCGATTCTAGCCCTACCATAAATCATTGCTCCGCATACCCCCATTACCAACCAGGTATTTATTTGTTCAAGTAACTCAAAAATGCTACTTGTAGCAATGTAGAACTCAGATGAATTTAAGTACGACAGGGTTGTCATTGATGTTACTGCTCTCTCATCGTTTAATATACTTTCCGTTAACACTGATTATCACCTTCCTTTCCCTTCACTAGGTTATAGATTTCTTCAGCTGACAAACCAGCTACAGATTCGTGAGATATTCCATGTGATGTGATTTGTGATAGGCGGACATCTTCATTGAAAAGATTTTCTGTTTTACTAATTGTCTTTTTCTCAGGACTTTCCCTGTGCATGATATCTAAACGAGTTCTGGCTTTTTTAACTTTCACTGCACGCTCCTTTAATAAAGTCTCAAAAGTTGTTATAGGTGTTGCAAATCTATTAGAAGGAGAACGCTTATCTGAAACCATTTTATTAATGAGTTTTCTGCTTTTTAAAGAATGTGATTTTGTTCCAAATTCTCCATTTGCCTTTAATATACCTATTGACGTACCATCCAATAAAAAAGCTTCAACCTGCGATATATCATCTGGATTGATTTTTAATAATAATTTTTTTGAAACAAAAGAAAAATCTGATGATAAAACAGGATTTCTATACTGTGCTCCCATAAACTGAATATAGGGACGTTTTCCTGCAGCCTTATTACCGCGAACAGTTGCTTCTCTTGTTATAAACATGAGCTCGTTGATTCTTTTTTTATATGCTTCGTTAGCAATTTCAGGCATCATTCCAAACTCTAACTTGGATTCTAGTTCTTCAATAGGTGTCCTTCCATATAACGATGTGTGTGGCGTGGTGTTATACTCTGCAATTAAAGCCTCTGTAAGTTCTGTTATATCATCAAATGTAATTTTGTATTTAATTGCTGATGCTTCAGGTGATTTTCGCTTTACGTCAGTTGCACTGCCTCCTGTTGTTGCTGGCACTTGATGAAATCCCCTTTTTTCCAAAGAACTGAATAATCTTTCAACAATACCTCTAGTTTCAGGAGTAGCAACTGAACCAAAATTTACAACTGCCCCAGTGTCATGAATAAGCTTAGTAACAACATTATTAGCAAGATGCGATTTAGCATTATCTAACATAATTTCGTCGATTAGTGCATAATTTAACTGGGGAAAAGCGGTAGATGGGAACCCTCCATTCTCTGGATATGATAGATTTGGTATAGAAAAATTGATTTGTTTATGGGGTAAAATAGAATTTTGAATGGCATGAAGAACATCATATTGATTGTAGTTTAGTTCTTGACTAAGTGAATAACCGATTACTACTCTAGTTGCTACATCGATTACGGCAAATAGCCAGCATCTTGAACAAGGCAGAGAAACCAGACGTCCATCATTGAGCTCCACCTCTGTTGTGTATATTAAATCGATGATATGGCCATCAACCTGAACGCAAGCGTATGGCATTACCGCGTTCTGATTGTACTTTTCACCATAGCCTGTGCTTAATAATTTTTGTTTAGCATCTTTACTCTCACGAGCTGATATTACATTTATATGTTTATTTTCATAGTCCTTAATAAAACGTCTCAGGGAACGTTCGCCTTGGTTTGCTGTATTAAATGGATAATCATTATCACTTAATCCTAAATCATGACATTTCAGTAAAAATCTCTTATGTAGTGTCGATATAGTCATTGTTTTCTCAAGAGTATATTTAACATTTCCCGTGTAATTACCAATTATATAGTCTTCCAGTTCAGGATAGGTAGCTAGTAGTTGCTCAAACAATCCTCTTGTTGTATTTGAAGCAATATTTTTCTTCCCACTATCTCTAGGACCAGGGAGAAGTGCAGAATAACCTAACATATTTCCATTTTCATCATAGGAAAGACATTTTTCTACTAGGTGAGTAATATTAGCTTTCTTGATTTGAGTCACCGTTTCAATATGTTCTAGTTTCTCTCCAGCGATATACATATCTACAGCCTTTCGTCTTTTGATAAAAAGGTTGTTTTTATCATCCACATCTGAAAGAAGTGGGATACTCCATGTTATCTGAGTTTCTCTAAGATCGCTTAAATTGAATTTTTTAGATGCCATTAGCTACCACCCCCATTCTATTTGAGATTGCCATGTTATAAATGTCTGAAAAATGGATTTTTCCACGAAAAAATAAATCTGCCAGATACTTAAGACCATCTTCAGCAAGTAATCCGGCTGTACTAAGTTCACCTATTGTAGCACCATTATTTACAGATAGATATCGAATGATAGTGGCATCAGCCCCTAAATTTACACCACTACATCTGGATGATCTTGTTGCTAAAACTAGTAGATTTCTTGAATAGAAGGGACCTAAATATACATCTTTCTCTGTTATCTCTTTTAAACATTCATTATGTTGGGCAGCCCACAGTTGTGAGTATGAATGGGCTCCTTCCTGCTCATAGCTTACACAATGGAATTCATCTCCATTATTCCGATATTTTACATAAACCGTAGGATTAATCGAATAATTCTTTCCATCGACATAAAAAACATCGGTGAGAGGACGTTCACAGTACCATTCGACCCCATAATCCATTTCCAAGCTAATCAAATGGTCAAAGGCAAGCTTACTAAAAGCAGTTATGTCTCTACCAAGTTTCCTACTGTGAAACATAAAATAGTTCGTACCAAAATTAGAACTTCTTTCTTTTTTTATAGGTTCCATAAACCTATACATCATATGTACCTCCTCCTATACACCTGGTGCATCAATTATAAGAATCAATGCTGTCACAATAGTTTCTAAATTAATGATACCTAATAATGACGGCTTTTTATATTTTATGTGTCAAACCGACATCTATTTATATGCTATCTGTCAAACCGACATCTTTTTATACATTATGTGTCACAAATATTAGTATTCTATTGACACATAAAATATAAAAAGACATCAAAAAAGCCCGCAAATGCGAGCTCATGTATAACTATTATTTTATAAATTATGTGTCAAACGACATCAACTGAATCCTTTTCCACTAGAATTCTATCTTTATTAATACCTTGTGCTAAAAGATATTCTTGTCCACCTTCTCCTTCAGAGATAGATTCATTAGCCCCTTGTCCGCCTGTAACTATGACTTTGGTATCAGGATTATTTTTTAAATATTCAACAGCTGAATCAAGCCTAGCTTTATAAACTACACTTGGTCCCCAGTCTCTCATTTGAGCACCTAAAACAATAATATATTCAGCTCCACTTTCACCTTTTGAAAAGAACTGAGTAAGGATACATCCTTGGCAAATGACAAAAATGGTAAGGCATATTGCTATGACAGTTCTAAATATCTTTCTGATTATCTTAGGAACCTTTTCCCACAAATTCTTTTTCTCCATAAGCCATAGGAATCCAAAGAATATAGCTACAAAGATCCATATGATAAATGAGAATGTACCACTTCCTACTAGAAAGACAGCTATTGAATATAATAATGATAGTACTGCAAGTGTAGCATATATGATTCTTTTAGCCAATTTATTTGTAGCCCTTTCGTTCTTTTGCCGGATGTTTATTCCACTGACAACCTCAGTAGCTT
This sequence comes from uncultured Pseudobutyrivibrio sp., assembly GCA_946403965.1. Classification (GTDB taxonomy): domain Bacteria; phylum Bacillota; class Clostridia; order Lachnospirales; family Lachnospiraceae; genus Pseudobutyrivibrio. Next base: position 60,253 of record CAMJBT010000006.1, read on the forward strand.
CTTCGATTACTTCTGGCTTTAGGCTTGTATAGTAGCCCATTGCTGCCTTTTAAGATTCCACTTTCAGCTAATGCAAATGCAGCAACACATACAGTCGCTATTGGCTTTTTTGCATCATTGAATTTTCTTATCAAATCAAGTGTTTTTGGATGCAGGGCTTCATCCTTGAATCCAAATTCTCTAAATCCTCCTGGAATAGCAAGTGCATCATAATCATTTGGATTAACGTCATCAATAATTATATCTACTTTAATTGGAACATTGAAGGTGCTAACAACTTCCTTTTGAAAACCACAGGTATGTACCTCAATATCATTTCCAAATGTTTCTCTTGCCCATCCAATCGTATCGATAAATACGCTGAATTCCAAAGTTTCAAATGCTTTCGCACATAATAAAAGTATCTTCATTATTCCACCTATCTATTGTAAAGCCAACTCAACTGCTTCGGCTCCTTTATTCTTTAGAGCATCAATTATTCTGTAAAATTCAGCATGAGAATCATATTGCTCTTTTGTGATTTCATAATATCTGTTGTACCAAGCAGATGCAGGTACTGTCTGCGATAAAATGTATTTACCGAGGGTTGTGAGGTACCCTACACAATACAGCTTTTCGCTTCTGACTTTTTCATTTTCTAAAACCATTAATATCGTTCTCCTTGTTATAAAGCATAGCAATATTAATCTCCTTAAAGTACCAACAATAAGGTCCCAGCACCAATTAGTGCGCATCCTGCAAGTGATTTTATAGTAAAGTCTTCATGTAAAAATACAAAAGCTAAAACTAGAGTGATAACAACACTTAGCTTATCAATCGGAACAACTTTAGATGCATCACCAAGCTGTAAAGCCTTGTAGTAGCATAACCAGGATGCACCAGTAGCCAAGCCCGATAATATTAGGAAAATCCAGCTCCTTTTGCTTATTGCGAATATTCCACTTTGAGTATTTGTGATAAAAACCATTATCCAGGCCATACCAACTACAACGACAGTACGAATAGCTGTAGCTAAGTTTGAGTTTACTCCTTCAATACCAATCTTAGCTAATATTGAAGTTAGGGCTGCAAATATAGCTGATAACAAAGCAAATACAAACCACATGTTAAACCTCCCCAATATCGTTTCTACAAACCTAATTCTTTACAAAGATTTTCGTATCTTTTTTGCTCTTTTTCTTTGATAGGTTTAGACGAATCTTTGAAGCAATGATCAATTACATCGGCATCCTTTAGTAGCTCATCCATTGGTGAATCTATTACTAATTTGTCATCATGATGATATATTGCAGAGCAAATGGTATCAGTTTCTTCTGCAGAAGTTATAGCTAAATCATCAAGAATCTTTCTAGCTAAATCAGCTCCTAAATGTGCGTGATCATCATATGAGCCACTCTTATATGCATGCATATCGTGAAGCATTGCTGCCATTGCTGCAAGTTCTTCATTTAGCCCACGCTTCTTTGCTAGAATTGTGGCTGCAAGAGATACACCATAAAGATGTGCTGTAGCACTGGTGCGCTTCTCTTCTTCCAATAGACTTAGTTCTTTATCTACGTATTCACGAAGTGTTTTTAATCTGCTCATTTGCTATCCTCCCCTAAATTAGAAAATATTGCATCAGTTCATATTTCAACTTACTACCCTCTTCTATATCTGCAGGTAGCAAGGCACGAGCTACTAATGTTTACTTACTTTACTCAATGTTAATTTTTCCATTCTAATTCTCTAGATAACCACCCCGTTACAATGGTCAATCTGGTGTTGTATAGATTCAGCTGTAAGTCCAGTATACTTACCATGTTGTGGCTCAAAGTTTTGATTAAAAAACTCAACCTCAATCTCCCCATATCTAGTACAAGGTCTTACTCCATCCAAAGAAAGACAACCTTCCTCAGTTTCGTATTTGCCTTTCTTTTGAATAATCTTTGGATTTATCATTACAAACTGAAACGGACCGGCTGCAACAGCAATAATAGTCTTTTTCTCTCCAATCATATTAGCACACATACCAACACAATGGTCTATGTTTGCTCTTAATGTATCAAGCAAATCCTGAGCTATCTTTGCGTCCGCCTGTGTAGCAGGCTCACATTTCTGAGCCAAAAACATTTGATCTCTAATTATTTTCTGTACCATAATTTATCTCCCTACAAACTTGAATTTACTGTTCTTTTACCCTATTCGATTTTTTCTTATAAGTTTTCTTGTTAAATTCACTGATATAGTCTAGATTTACACTGATTTGACAGCTATACCACTTTCAACAACCTCATCATTGGCATTCACGCTATCCTGCTCGTTCCCTATCTCTGTTAGATTATTGAGCCATCGCTCTTTCTTTAACCAGAAATGGAAGATTGTAATCTTTATCACGTCCAAAAGCTTTACGCTCAGATACATCTGTACAGGGCCGATATTTGTAAACTTAGCCAATGCGAAAAGCATTGGAAGCATAATTACTATGGTGATGCTGGCGTCTGCATAGGCTCCCATCTTTGTGTCGCCACCAGCTCTTGCAACGGCCTGTTGTGCATTAATAAGTACCCATGCTGGCATAAAGAATGACATCATAATAACCATGCTACGACAGATTGCTATTGCGTTTACACTTAGCTTACCAAAAACAATAGGAATAATAGCTGTTGTGCCAAATCCTACAAATGTCATGGCAACTCCAAAAGTAACCGCTCCTGATAAAAGCCAGTTCTTCTGTCTTCGGGCTTCCTCCAGATTTCCTTCGCCAAGCGTTCTTCCAATAATTACGCTTGTTGCAGAATAGATTCCACCAAAGGCAACAAAGAAAAGATTGGCAATGGCAAAGCTTGATGCCATACCCGATACAACATCTGCACCACCACGACCATTGTAAATGGCTGTTGTAACTGTCTCTGAAAGAACCCAGGTCATTTCGCAGAACAGCATTAATGAACCCTTCTTAATAATCTCTTTGAATAGAGTAGTATCAATTCTGTATTTACTGCCAAAACGAACTGCAAAGTCAGGATTCTTTAACACATAGACAACTGCAAAGATTACAAACTCCACTGTTCTTGCTATAACTGTCGCGTAGGCTGCTCCCCTTACTCCAAGTGCTGGGAAACCAAAGTGTCCATAGATTAACAAGTAATTAAAGATTGTATTGATAAGTGTTGCTACGATTGTTACATAAAGTGGTATCCTTACCTCTCCCATATCTCGCAATGAGCTGGCAATACATACTGAACAGGTGAATGGAACACCTATTATAGCCATGATTTTAATGTAGCGTACAGCCTCATCCAGGATTAATCCCGCCTGGGTATTTCCTATCAGCATAAGTGATAGTACTGATCTTGGGAATACAACACACACAAGCAAGTATGGTACAAATGCCAATAGTCCAATTAACAGCTTAAACATGAATGCCTGTTGCATTCCCTTTTTATCCTGTGCACCATAAAACTGCGTAAGGAATATGCCGCCAGACATGCAGATAGTATTAGTAAAAATCATAAACACAAACATAACCTGTCCAGCAACATTTACACCAGACATTGAAATATCACCTAATCCTGATACCATAAAGTTATCTATAAGCGAAACCATGCTCTGGATCAACTGCTGAAGCATAATTGGCACTGCAATTGTCAGTGCCTTCATATAAAATTTTCTGTTTCCTATTATCTTATTTTTCTGTCTCATTTTACACCGCTTTCTCTAAGGACATAGCTTTCCTAAAGTGTTATTTCCTTTGTTGCCAACTTCTCTCTAAATCTCACATCATGCTCCACCAAAAGCATAGTTGGCTTATACTCCTCAATCAATTTTTCAATCTGCATTCGCGAAAAAACGTCAATGTAATTTAGTGGCTCATCCCAAATGTATAAATGTGCTGATGTAAGCAAACTTCCCGCTATGAGCACCTTCTTCTTTTGCCCCTCAGAATAGTCCTCTATATTCTTTTCAAACTGAACTCGGCTCATATCAAGTTGACTCAGTATTGAAAGAAATAAACTGTAATCCAGCCCATTCTTTAATGCATAATCCCTCAGGCTTCCTCTAAGCCAGGAAGTATCCTGATTGATATAAGAGATGACAAGATTGGGAGCCACATTAAGTGTCCCTTCTGTTACAAGGTTTGACATAGTAGCCACACCAGCTGTAGCCAAAATCGATTTAATCAAGGTAGATTTTCCACTGCCATTTTCACCGCTAAAAAATACTCTCTCTCCTTGAAGCAAATCAAAAGATAAATCATTTACTACAGGCTTTGTACCATCAGTATATCTAAGGGTTAAATCTTTGCAATCTATAAGCACTTTCTTGTAGTGCTCCATAGGCATTACCTTAAGGTCGATGGGTTCCTCCAAATCCTGAAGTAATCCCTCTTTCTCTGCTATCTCACGGTCCATTCGCTTTTCGTAGGATTTCACTCTTGCCTGCATCTTCTTGGTCTTAGCGCCAATATAGGATCTGGTAGCAATGCTTCTGTCATTTTCCTTAACTGGGTCAAAGCCAATCTTTCTAGCCTCTCCCTTGTCAGCCCATCTGGAAGATCTGTCTGCAGTAGCCTTCAGCTTTCCAATTTCCTTTAAATGCTTTTCATTCTCATGCTTTGAAAATGCATCTGCTTTTGCTTTGTTCTCCCACCAGCTAGAAAAGTTTCCCGCTTGAACCTCTATTGTTGCCCTATTTAAAATCAACACATGGTCAACACAGACATCCAATAAATCTCTGTCATGGGACACAAGGATAAAGCCTTTTTTGGAAGCCAAATAATTCTTTATAATTTCACGAGCCTCCATATCCAGATGATTTGTTGGCTCATCAATTAACAGGAAATCATTTTCTCCAGAAAACAAAACTGCAAGCATGACCTTGGTTCTCTCCCCAAAGCTCAAGGTCTTAAAGGGTCTGTAAAGCAGCTCAGCATCTATGGAGAGCTGAGGCAATTCACACATAACTCTCCAGCTTTCCACCGATGGCTTCCATTTTTCCATAAGCTCGTCCGCAGTCTTTTCCAAATCAGCGTCGCTAACCTTGTATGGAAAATAATCAAAAACCATATTTGTAGATATGCGTCCCTCGTAGTCATATCTTCCCAATAACAAATTCAAAAAAGTTGTCTTACCTTTACCATTTCTGCCAATAAATCCCAGTTTCCAATTGGTATCTATAGAAAAGGAAACATTTTCAAAAATATTGTCAAAGCTTCCTTCATATGCAAAGGTAAGATTAGTAATATTTATTTGTGCCATAAAAACCTCCAGTCCCCTGACATAAAAAACGAGCCTGCTTATGCGTACGCAAAAACAGACTCGCTAAAAAATCCTATATAATCACCTATTGGTGCAGATAAGGATACAAAAGCGATAATCTAATTTAAGCGTACACAAACTAGCCTGTTCATCAGGCAAAAATCATTTTAGTTATTGTGGGGTAACTTAAGAAATAACCCACAATAATCCTGCTTTACAGGACTATGTGATTACTTAAATTAAACTATCTTGTTCTCATTTCCTCACCCACACACATCAACCAGTGTGTTCTTTCTCTAATTTTCTACAATATACCACGATTGTTGTCTTGTTACAACCCCATCATTTCCAATAGGTTCAAAAAGTCTAGTTAACTTCTTCAGGACTGTATTAAGGCCTCCAACTCCCTTTCTACCTTATATGTATTTAATTGTGGCAACTTCCATGCCCGTGTCCATGGCAGCTATGACCTTCACCGTGTTCTTCGTCATGATGTGAACAGTTTGCTTCACCTGAAGCTGCAAGTGTACCTGCTAAGAATGAATTTACAACTTCATCAGTATTTCCGCTTGCACCCGCATATAACTGAATACCTGCTTCTTGAAGGGCCATTACAGCACCACCGCCGATACCACCACAGATAAGAACATCTACTTCTGCAAGATTAAGAACACCTGCAAGAGCACCACAGCCCTCACCATTAGTGCTTACAACCTCAGAGTCTACAATCTGACCATCCTCGATGTCGTATACTTTGAACTGCTCTGTTCTTCCAAAGTGCCCAAACACATTTCCATTATCATAAGTTACCGCTACTCTCATTATATTTACTCCTTTTGGTTTCAATTTATTATCAAAAAAAGCTTGGTTTCTATCCATTTCTACATTACCACCTGATATAAGAATTCGCTTTCCTTCTACAAGTGCAATAGCTATTTTTCTTCTAGCACTCTCATACATAGCTGTAACAGTTGTTCTTGCTACCCCCATGCTATTTGCACAATCCTCTTGATTCATGCCTTCAGCATCTAGTAGTTTCAACGTCTCATACTCATCTAAAGTAAGGGTAATTGTCTCCAACTCAGGTTTCTCCGAATTTTCTGGAACAAAACTATAGTAATCTGGAAATACACGTATCTTTCTACATTTTGGTAATCTAGGCACAATAAGACCCCTCCTGCCATTTTTGACATATGTCAACTATAATTTATCATCATTACTGACATATGTCAAATTTATTATCTATTTTGGATGAAATAGCTTTAGAATATGGACTACATATTACATACAGCATAAAGTGGAATATTAACCATCCATTCCTGCTCTTTATAATTTAGCAATGACAATCTGATAGACGTAGAAGGGTGAAATTTTTCGTAATATGCTTTTAAACTTTGAGAGCGAATATTAGTCTCTGCCTTTACTTCTATTGGGACAGCATCCATTCCTTTTTGAATAAGAAAGTCTTGCTCAAAAGTAGCCGATTCAGTCCCATAGTAATATGGCGAATATACAGTATCGCTAATAATTTGTTGAAGAACATATTGCTCAGTGAGGGCACCCTTAAACTCTACAAACAGATTATTACCTTCTATAATCGAATGTAAATCTAATTCACTCATGGCACCTAGCAAACCGATATCCACAAAGAATAGTTTGAAAAATGAGAGCTCCTTGTATGCAGAAAGAGGAACATGAGGCTCATTTACTTTATGAACACGATATACTAAACCACTATCAACTAACCATTGTATAGCTTTTTCGAATTCACTACTACGTGAGCCTTTTTTTATTTGTCCAAAGAAAAACTTTTTATTTTCTTTTGCTAATTGCATTGGGATGCCATCCCAAACCATATTAACTCTAACTACATCGTTAGCAGAAATGTGTTTGCCGAAATCGCCTTTATATTGAAGTATAATTTCTTTTTGAATCTCTCTAGCGGCATAGTAATCACTGTTATTTAAAAAAGCGTTTACAGCTTCTGGCATACCACCTACATACATGTAGTTTTTTAAATGGTAAATATATTTTTCAGAGAAACTATCTATTAAAGTATAATCTTTTGTTTTAAGAGCATCAGCTAGGCCTTTTTCGCCAACAGCATATAGAAATTCCCTAAAATTCAGTGGATAAAGATTTAATGTTGTTACCTTTCCAACAGGATATGAAATACCTTCATGCAAGGCGACGCCTAAAAGAGAACCTGCCACAATTACATGATATTCAGGTGCATTCTCATAAAAGTATTTTAGAGCTTCAAATGCTTTTGGGGCATTTTGTATTTCGTCAAATATAATTAGTGTATCATCAGCAGATACAGTAAAACCTACTTCTATATTGATTGCGGAAATAATTCTACTGATATCATAATCCTGCTCAAATACACGAGCCATGGCAGTATTGTTGTAGAATGATATATATGCCACTTTTTTATAGTATTGTTTGCCAAATTCCTGCATTAACCATGTTTTGCCAACTTGACGCGCTCCCATTATAACTAAAGGCTTTCGTTTTGTACTATTTTTCCATTCAACAAGTTTATCCATCGCAAAACGCTGCATATATCATACCTCCAATGTGCCAAGTACATTTTTTCGCATCTGAACCGGAAGGAAAATTACACTTTTTGTGGGCTAAAAATAGAGTGATTTACAATTTTTAAGACCTAAATCTATGATAATAATACGATTTTTAAGACCTAAATGCAACATAGAATTATATATGCTGAATTGAAATCCTGACCTCCAGTTTGCAAACTTAACCTCTAGTTCTAATT
>CAMJBT010000007.1 GCA_946403965.1 uncultured Pseudobutyrivibrio sp.
CCCACGGCTTAGAAGGCCGTTGCTCTATCCAGCTGAGCTACTGACACATATTCAAATGTTTTAGAAAATCAAGAGCGGGTGATGGGAATCGAACCCACGTATTCAGCTTGGAAGGCTGATGTTCTACCATTGAACCACACCCGCATATTAAATTTCTAAGTCGGGGTGACAGGATTCGAACCTGCGACCCCCTGGTCCCAAACCAGGTGCTCTAGCCAAACTGAGCCACACCCCGATATGCGTTGTTCGCTTGTTTCTTATCTCTCTCGCGAACAAAAAGAAGTATATATGAGAAACAAGCTAATGTCAACACATTTTTCAAAATTTAATTGTTAGAATTTAACTTAAAATATCTGATATTCCGACAATTAGCAAAACGCCCGAAATAACAGCTATTCAAGGATGTGAGATAGCCCCTGAGCAATGATTGTAACCACATGTTCATCGGCTAAACTATAGTACATTTGCTTTCCCTCTCTTCGTCCTTTTACAAGTTTATTTGTACGAAGAATCTGTAACTGATGTGACACAGCAGACTGTGTCATACCAAGTGCCTCTGAGATATCACAAACACACAGCTCAGACTCAAATAATGCAATTAAAATTCTCACTCGTGTGCTATCACCAAATACTTTAAACAGCTCGGCTAAATCATATAAAGTGTCCTCATCTGGCAACTGCTCAAGCACATGACTCACCAAATCAGAATGCACACACTTTTCATCACAACACTCTGCATGTTTACTCATATATAAAACCTACTTTCTCACTAAATATTTACATTCTTCACATTAAGTGCCCTAATAGCGTTAAGCACCGCAATCACCATTACACCTACATCTGCAAAAATAGCGAACCACATATTAGCAATACCAACTGCACCTAATAGCAAGCATGCCACCTTGATTCCAATTGCAAAATATATGTTTTCATAGACTATTCTCATACACTTTTTGGAAATTCCAATAGCCTTGGCAATCTTCTTTGGATCATCATCCATCAGAACAACATCCGCTGCCTCGATGGCTGCATCAGAGCCTAGTGCTCCCATTGCAACACCAATATCCGCTCTTGAAAGTACTGGAGCATCGTTTATTCCATCTCCAACAAAGACAAGCTTACTCTTCTCATCTTTTTGGGCAAGTAGTTCTTCAACCTTTGTGACTTTATCCGCTGGAAGAAGCTGTGAATATACCTCATCAAGCTGTAGATCTGCTGCCACGATATCCGCTACATGCTTTGTATCTCCAGTAAGCATAACAGTCTTCTTTACTCCAGCCTTTTTCATGGCGCTAATAGCCTCTTTTGACGATGGTTTAAGCCTGTCAGAAATAAGAATATATCCTTTGTACTGACCATCCACAGCCACATGAATCTCAGTACCTGGCTCTTGTATCGTATTTACGGATATTCCAAGACTATCCATAAGCTTTGCATTTCCGGCAGCTACCTTTATATCCCCTATATTTGCTTCAATTCCGGCTCCAGAGATTTCATTTACATTTGTAACCTTCGAAGTGTTTATAGGGCGTCCATAAGCCTCTTTCAGGCTTCTAGAAATAGGATGATTTGAGAAAGCCTCCACCAGGGCTGCCTTTTCTAGAAGCTTCTCTTCAGAAATACCACTTGGAACAATCTTAGTTACCTCAAAAACACCTTCTGTAAGTGTGCCTGTTTTGTCCATTACAACAATTCTTGTATTAGAAAGCTGATCCAAATAGTTAGATCCCTTTACAAGAATTCCCTCTCGACTGGCACCACCAATTCCTGCGAAGAAAGTCAGCGGAATGCTGATTACCAGTGCACATGGACAGCTGATAACCAAGAAAGTAAGAGCTCTATAAATCCACTGTGACCATAAAGGATCGATACCAAGAACCAATCTGACAAAGGGTGGAAGAAGGGCCAATCCTAGAGCCGCGTAGCACACAATTGGAGTGTAGTATCTGGCAAACTTTGAAATAAAGTTTTCTGAGCGTGACTTCTTTGATGAAGCGTTCTCCACTAAATCCAGAATCTTTGAAGCAGTAGACTCACCAAATTCCTTTGTTGTACTGATTTTAAGTACTCCAGACATATTGATACAACCTGATATAACTTCATCACCGATTTTAGCCATTCTAGGAACACTCTCTCCTGTAAGAGCAGCTGTATCTAAGGATGCACTTCCATCAATTACCACACCATCAATAGGAATCTTTTCTCCAGGCTGAACAATAATAACACTTCCGATTTCAACTTCATCAGGGTCAACCTGCACAATCTTACCATCTTGCATGATATTAGCAAAATCAGGTCTGATATCCATAAGTGCCGAGATATTCTTGCGACTCTTTCCAACAGCATATGATTGGAAAAGCTCGCCAATCTGGTAGAACAACATAACGGCAACACCCTCTGTATATTCTCCCAATGCCATGGCACCAATTGTAGCGACAGCCATAAGGAAATTCTCATCAAATACCTGCTTGTTTCTGATACCTTTAAAAGCTTTCTTCAAAATGTCATATCCAATTACAAAATATGGCACCAAAAACAATAGAAATCTGATTATGCTACCTTCTTCGAGAGGAAGAACAAGCAATATTCCAATCAGTACCGCTGCTATTATTATTCTTATCAAAACCTTCTTTTGCTTTTTATTCATATCTTGCACCTTATCCTAGAAAAAAATCTCGCAGTCGTCTTCAACCTTCTTGCAATTCTTTAAAACTTCATCCATTACGTATTTAACATCTGCGCCCTCTTCAAACTCAACAGACATCTTTAATGCCATGAAATTTACTGTAGCATCTGCAACACCTGCTGTGTCCTTTGCAGCCTGCTCCATTTTGTTAGCACAATTTGCGCAATCGACCTCAATCTTGTATGTTTTCTTCATATTTTCCTCCTTAATGCTTTAACTCTGTAATTTGAACATTTGAATAACTGTTCATATGTTTAATTAAAATATAAACCTGCCAACATACTTTGTCAACAGGTTTTTATTTTTCATAAACAGCCCTCAAGATATTACCCTTGTTACTGAATAACTAACTTATTATTTTTCCTTTTTTACCGCTTTTTCAACCACATCGGCTATCAGGTCATATCCCTTTGCTTTAAAGTGAACTCCATCAGTATAAAACTTTTCTTTGCCTTCTGTGACTGTATATAAATCTATAAACTTTGCTCCAGTTTCTTCTGCCACCTTTTTCTGACTTTCCCCAAGCTCACCATTTACAACATCAAGCATAATGCTATATTCAGCACGACCATTTTCATTTATAGCAAAACAGTAAGGGCTTCGCATCAGATAAACCTCAGGATTGCTATCAAGCTTCTGATAGCATTCTACCAGATTCTTCAAGCCTGCTTCATAGGCTTCGGTATCCCAGTTATAGGTTTTTGCATCATTAGTACCAAGCATCAAAATCACAATGTCTGGATTTGACTCTAAAGACTGACTATACTGCTCTGATTGAACATAAGGCAAATCTCCGTATTCTGATGCTGTTGCATTTCTAAGACCAAAATTTGAAACCAAATATGTAGTTCCAAGCTTTTCCTGCAGTTTGGAAGGATAGCAATCAAGCTCCCTTGTCTTTAGTACACCACTTCCATAGGTCAGACTGTCACCTACACAGGAAATTCTCACTCTGCTGTCCTTTCCTCCAAACATTCCAGAATTAAATAGAACAACAAACAATAGTACAACTGCAACTAATAATACAATCATTTTTCTTTGATACAAACCTTTCAAAATAGAATATTTGTCCATAACCCCTTCGACTCCAATTGGTTAATCTTTAGTTTGCATAATAATCAGCTTGCCAGTTTTAATGCTGATTTCACCTATGTCAGCTAAAAGTTCGTTGCTGACTGTGAGAGTATTAAATCCCTCTACTTTTTCATTAGATAAGGGATATTTAAAGCCTGTCATGGTAAGTCCATTCACTATTTCCATGTAAGGAAATACAGAAACATATTTACCAAATTGAGATTCCTTTTTTATCTGTAAAGTCTCTCCTGCTCCAATCATTTGGATTAAATTATGGCTATCAACCATTGTCACAGCCCTGTCTGCAAGAATTCCCTTACCAATCAGTGCAATGTTTCCCATTACATGATCTAGCCTTGTGCCTGTGCCACCCATTAAATATATTTTATCCCTTGGTGATGTCCTTTCTATAGCTACACCAAGGGCAGCCTCCATATCTGTATCATCCTTTATGGGATTTAAACGCACCAGATCAACTCCTGAAGATATAGCTCTTTCAAGTGTTCCCTCGGATGCTGAATCAAAATCCCCTACTACAAGATCAGGCTTTAGTCCTAGTGCTAGACATGACTCATATCCTCTATCACAAGCAATAATAAACAAAGAGGATTCATGTAAATCATCAATGAATCCTCTTGTAAAATCTATGTCAATATTGCCACCTGCAATTATAACAACAGTCATTACATTCTCTCCAAGAGGGCTTCTACATTAGATTTAACATCTCCTGCAAATGCAGCTGAACCAGCAACAATAATATTGGCTCCAGCATCTAAAACCTGATCGATAGTATCCAGATTAATTCCTCCGTCTACTTCAATATCAAGCTTTAATTTTTTCTGTTTGCAGATTTCTGAAAGCTCTCTTACCTTGTCTACAGTATATGGAATAAGACGCTGACCGCCAAATCCTGGATTTACAGTCATAATAAGCACCATATCCACCTTGTCTAGAACATGAATAATGCTTGAAACAGGAGTTGCAGGGTTAATTGCCACACCAGCCATTGCACCACTGTTTTTGATTAAATCAACTGTGGCATCAAGATGCTTTGTCGCCTCAGCGTGAACTGTAATGATATCCGCTCCTGCCTCAGCAAATTCCTTCACATAACGTTCTGGATCCATAATCATCAGGTGGACATCAAATAATCTATCTGTGTATTTACGAATTGTTTTTAATACAGGAAGTCCAAAGCTAATGCTTGGCACAAACATCCCATCCATTACATCAAAATGCACATATTGAGCTCCTGCCTCGTCTATAAGCTGAAGCTGCTCCTTAAGAATTCCAAAATCAGCCGATAAAATCGATGGTGCTAAACATCTTTCCATAGTCTTCTCCTACCTATATCTATTATTTTGTTGATCTACCATTTCCATATAAATCTGGATGTAGTTCTCATATCTGCTTTGAGCTATTTTCCCTTCTTCAAGAGCCTCTTTCACACCACAATCAGGCTCCTTGTAATGAGCGCAGCCTGTAAATCTACAATTGCCAGCCGGCTCAATAAATTCTGGGAACAATGTATATAAATCAACTGGCTCTACCTTTGGCACAAAAAGTGAAGAAAAACCTGGAGTATCCATGATATATGTATCTTCACCAATATATAAAAGCTCAGAATGTCTGGTGGTGTGTTTTCCTCTGCCAATCTTTTCAGATACCTCTCCAGTCTCCATATTCTGACCTTCTGTAAGACGGTTTACAATTGAGCTTTTACCAACTCCTGATGGTCCAGCAACAGTAGTTGTCTTGCCTTTTAAAACCTCTTTGATAAGCTCCATGCCTTCATTTTCTTTGGCAGAAGTAAAAATCAGCTTGTACCCTGCAGGCTCATATGTTTTTCGCATCTCAGCCTCAAAACCTTCATCAGCTAAATCCTCTTTGTTGAAACAGATTGTAATTGGAAGCTGATTTTCCTCCATCATACACAAAAATCTGTCTAGAAGATTCAAGTTAGGCTCAGGACTTTTAGTTGCAAAAATGAGCAATGCCTGATCCACATTTGCCACAGCCGGTCTGATAAGCTCAGACTTGCGTGGCAATAGCTTTACTACATTGCCCGTTTTCTCCTCCTGTGAAATTACGTCGATTTCAACATCATCTCCTACAAGAGGCTTTATTTTCTCTTTTCTGAAGGCACCTTTGGCCTTGCATTCGTAAATGCCAGCTTCTGCTACTTGAACATAGTAGAAGCCAGCAATACCTTTTATTATTTTTCCAATCATATATTAGTTATTTGGTGTTCCCTTAACCTTCTGTGTAGAAGTCTCAGTAGCATTTGGATTAGGTGCTTCTGAGCCATCTCCTGTAATGTACATAGGTGTGTAAGTAAGAGTTACTGTAAGCTCTGGGACTGACACCTCTGAAATATTTATAGAACCATTCTTTGGAATTGTTCCTGACTTACCAATTTCAGCAATTTCAAATGTACACTCTCCATCGTATGGATTTGGAATGCTGTAGCTATATTTAACTTCCTTTGGTCCCTTGCTGATTACAAGAGTGATAGTAGAATTCTTTGCAACCATCTCACCAGCATCGATTGACTGACTAATAACACTACCTGAAGCAACATCATCAGAGAACTCTTGTGAAGTGCTTGTAACTGTGATGTTTGAGTTTGACAACGTCTGAGTTGCCTCTGCCTGAGTCAAACCAACAACACTAGGAACTGCCACTGTATCTCCTTCACTTTCCTTTGTTGAAGATTCCTTGTTCTCTGTCTTCTGTGAAGCAGAACTGCTGTCACCAGAAGCTCCATCCTCTGAACCTGAAACTGTAAGTCTAAGTGTATCGCTAAGAGAGAATTCCTTTCCCTCTGCAACTGACTGATTTGTGATAATTCCCTTTTCAGCATCATTTGCTTCGTAAGAAACAACTACATTTTTCTCTGTAAGACCAAGTTCTTCCAACTTTCCAAGTGCTTCCTCATACTGAGTTCCCACTACATTAATCATTGTGACCTTCTTTGAACCGAAGTTGAACAGACCAACCATGTTTCCTACGATTGCAACTATAATCGCAACAATTGCAACAGCTGCTACGATACCAGAGATAGTAAGGATTCTATCCATCTTTGATTCATCCTCATAATCATCTTCATCATCGTAGTCGTAGTCATCATCATAGTACTCATCTTCGTAGTACTCGTCTTCGTCATCATATTCATCCTCAAAAGTGAGGGCTTCTGCAGCACGCTTTGTAAGACTCTCCTCCTGCTCTGGAGTTATTTTTGTCATCACCTTTGTCTGACCCAAATCTGACTCGACAATAGTAACGAAATCCTCATTTGGACTAACAAGAGACTTCTTTAAATCCATAAGCATGTCTGAAATAGTAGGATAACGTCTATCTGCCTTTTTCATTGTAGCTTTAAGAATTATCTTCTCAAGTGAAATTGGAAGGTCTGGAGCGTATGCACTTGGTGCAACCATCTCCTCCTGAAGATGCTGAATTGCAATAGCTACTGTGTTGTCTCCATCAAAAGGAACACGACCTGTAACCATTTCGTACATAACAATACCAAGTGAATAGATATCACTCTTGCCATCTACAAAACCATTTCTTGCCTGTTCTGGTGATGAATAGTGAACAGAGCCCATAAGATCTGCATGGATTGTATTTGAGCTTGCAGCTCTGGCAATACCAAAGTCAGTAACCTTGACCTTTCCTTCTGTAGAAATAATGATGTTCTGAGGCTTGATATCACGGTGAATGATGCCCTTCTGATGAGCAGCTTCGATACCACGGCCTACCTGAATAGCAATACTGATAGCTTCCTTGAAATTAAGCTGTCCCTTTTTCTCGATATAAGTCTTTAATGTGATACCCTCAACATATTCCATTACTATGAAATACATTCCATTTTCAGAACCTACATCATAGATATTTACGATATTTGGATGTTCCAAACCTGCAGCAGACTGAGCTTCTGTTCTAAACTTTGCTACGAATGTAGCATCCTCAGAGAACTCCTGCTTAAGGATTTTGATAGCAACCTCGCGACCTAAAATATGGTCCTTTGCACGATATACATCAGACATTCCGCCTGAACCAACTCTATCAATTATCTCATATCTATCTGCTATAAATATGCCTTGTGTAATCATATATTCTCCTTTTACTAACTATGATTCTTATTCTATAACTACAACTGAAATATTATCTTTACCACCATTGCTATTAGCTAATCTTATTAGCTTTTTAGCACGTGCTTCAATGGAACTATTGTCTGTGATAATGGAATAGATATCTTTGTCTTCAACCATGTTGGTAAGGCCATCAGAACAAAGTAAAATGCGTTCTGAACCTTTTAAAACCACGTCAAAATAATCCGGACTGATTTTGGTTTCTGCGCCCACAGCTCTTGTAATCATGTTTTTTCGCTTGTCTGTGCGAGCATCATCCTCATCAAGCTCGCCTGTACGAACAAGCTCTGCAACCACCGAGTGATCCTTGGTGATTTGAAGAAGCTTGGTGGCGGTAGCAACATAGAGTCTGCTGTCTCCCACATTTGCCACATAAAGATGTCCATCAATAATGGTGGCTATAACAAGTGTGGTGCCCATTCCTGCTTTGTTCGGATCTGTCTTTGATTCTGTATTTATTGTTTGGTTGGCTGATTGAATTGCCTGCTCAAGAAGCTTTACAGGCTCAGATTCTTTAGAATTTGTAATTCCTTCTACAACCATTTCGACGCATTTGGCAGAAGCATAATCACCTGCTAACTCTCCACCCATTCCGTCGGCAACGATATATAGATTCGGCAAATTACCAACTCTACCGTCATTGACATAAACCGTATCCTGATTGACTTTTCGCTTTATGCCAACATCAGTTATCCCATAACTTATCATTAATTAGTCCCTTTCGAAGCGTCCATTTTGCGCTTTCTCAATTGTCCACAGGCCCCATCTATATCGCGGCCCATTTCCCTTCTAATAGTAGCATTATTCACATATTTTTCAATCTTTTTTTGGAAAGCATAGGCTCTGTCCATTGAAGGACTAACGAAATCTCTCTCTTTTATAGGATTAACTGGAATAAGATTTACGTGGCAATTCAGATGCCCAATAAGCTGTCCAAGTTCAGCTGCGTCTTCATCTCTGTCGTTGACTCCACCAACCAGAGAATATTCAAAAGTAATTCTTCGCCCGGTCTTTTTGAAATAATATTCGCAGGCGTCAATCAATTCATGTATTTCGTATTTATTTGCAATTGGCATAAGCTCTGCTCTCTTTTGCTGATTTGGAGCATGAAGAGAAATTGCAAGAGTAATTGTCAAATCTTCCTCTGCCAGTTGCTTGATTCTTGGAACAATTCCACAGGTGCTGACTGTAATATTTCTCTGTGAAATATTCAAACCGTTTTCATCTGACAGAAGTCGCACAAACTTTACGATATTATCGTAGTTGTCCATAGGTTCTCCTGTTCCCATTACAACAAGATTTGACACTCGCTCTCCTGTGTCCCTTTGAATCATGTATATCTGTCCCAACATCTCTGATGGTGTAAGATTTCTAACCCATCCATCCAGGGTGGATGCACAAAAACGGCATCCCATTTTACAACCTACCTGAGAACTGATGCAGACAGAATTACCATGCTTGTAGCTCATCCAAACACTCTCAACCATTTGGCCGTCAAAAAGCTCAAAGAGATATTTTCTTGTGCCATCTATTTTTGATATTTGCAAATCAATTTGCTTGAGGGGATGATAATTACAATTAGCTTCCAGTTTTTCCTTTAAGGACTTTGGAATATTTTTCATCTCGTCATAGTTGTAGGCCAGATGTTGATGCATCCACTCATAAAGCTGCTTTGCCCTAAACTTTGGCTCAGAAAGCTCTCCTGTGACAAAATCTGTAAGTTCTGTTAAATTTAATGATCTAATATCAACTAATTCTTTTTCATTACACATATAAAAAATCCATCATGCTCTTCATTTGGGAAGAGTTGCTTCATCTCTTTTATTTTAAACTCCTTATGTGATTGTAAGAAGTTTTCTACCTGAATTTCGTTTTCTGATTTGTTGATGGTACATGTGCTGTAGCACAATGTTCCACCAGCTTTTACATATCTGCAGACCACATCAAGAATTTGCTTCTGAAGCTGTGCAAGCTCAGCAAGTGATTCTTCTGTTTGATTGTATTTGATATCTGGCTTCTTTCTGATTATGCCTAAGCCTGAACATGGCAAATCTGCAATTACCACATCATACTTATTTTCCCCATTCTGGTCAAATTCAGTTGCGTCCCATCTTTCTGCCGTAATATTGCCTGCAGCTGTACGGGATATATTTTCATTTATGAGAGCCACCTTTGCATCAGTCAAATCTCTGGCTGTCACATGACCTTCACTGGCAAGTTCAGCACAATGAAGTGCCTTTCCACCAGGGGCCGCACAAACATCAATTATCTCGTCATCAGGCTTAATATCAGCCATATTTGCTACCAGCTGGGATGAATAATCCTGAACATAAAACAGACCTTCTTTAAACTCCGGAATAGCACCAAGAGAATCGTAATCTGATATATAAAGTGCAGAAGAAATTGTATCGCATTTGCGAATTGAAATCCCTCTGGCCTTTAATCTATCAGCTAAATCATCCCTAGAAATTTTACAAAGATTAACTCTGATACACAGGTCCTGATTGGTAAAGAATCCATTCAGAATTTTCTCAGTCTGCTCTGTGCCATATTCATCAGACCACTTGTCCACGATCCATTGTGGCATGGAATACTTTGTGCACAAATCTGTAAACTTTATCTCCTTCTTTTGTCTGGAAATGTTACGAAGAACGCCATTTACAAATCCTGATAATCCAGTGAACCCCTTTTTCTTTGCAAGCTTCACATATTCATTGCAAGTGGCTGAATCAGGAACAGAATCCATATAGAAAATTTCATAGGCTCCCATTCGCATAATTGTGCGAATCACCGGTTTCATCTTTTTAGCCTTTGTCTTTGAAACGCTATCAATAATGAAATCAAGCTGTAGCATTCTTTCTACTGTTCCATTTACAAGACGTGTAATAAAAGCTCTCTCGTTTTTATCAAGATATGCATATTTATCCAACACTGCTTTTAGATATATATGAGAGAACTGTCCGTGCTCCAATATCTCCAACAGAGTTTCAAAGGCGATTAATCTATTATTGATTTTATTATTATCCGACATTAATAACCTCTATATTATATATTCATTTTAGGTTGTCTTTTTGAAACTAATTCTTGCTGTTTGAAAGCTTTGTGCCTGATTCAAGCTGATAACCTCTAAGGAAATCACCTGCTGCCATACGCTTTTTGCCCTCAAGCTGAAGCTCTATAATCTGTAGAGCTTTAGTACCACAAGCTATCGTAAAACCGTTTTTATCAACATCAATGATTGTGCCAGCCTCTCCTGACTTATCAACCACTGCGGCCTTCCATAGCTTTAACTGCTTACCATTTACGAAAGTGAATGCAGATGGCCATGGATTAAGACCTCTGATAAGACGCTCGATTTCTTCTGCTGTTTTTGTCCAATCAACATTTCCCATATCCTTTGAAATCATACCAACGTGAGTAGCCTGAGATTCATCCTGAGGAATTGGTGTAAGCTCACCTCTATCAAGAGCTTCTATTGTCTTTACTGCCAGCTGGCCACCATCAAGTGCAAGCTTATCAAAGAGGCTTCCACCTGTCTCATCTGCTGCAAGCTCAATCTCTGATTTAAGGAGCATATCTCCATCGTCAAGTCCTGGCCCCATAAGCATTGTTGTGTTGCCAGTTACCTTTTCTCCGTTGATAACAGCCCACTGAATTGGAGCAGCGCCACGGTACTTTGGAAGAAGTGAACCATGAACATTAACACATCCAAGACGTGGCATATCAAGAATTACCTTTGGCAAAATCTGTCCAAAAGCGGCAACCACAAATACATCAGCCTGATACTGACGAAGATATTCAACTGATTCCTCAGCTCTGATTTTCACTGGCTGATAAACAGGAATATCATGCTCCATTGCAAATTCTTTTACAGGAGTTGGTTGGAGCTTGCCACTGCGTCCCTTTGGTTTGTCTGGCTGACTAACAACCAAAATCACTTCATGTCCAGCTTCATATATTGCTTTTAAAGTTTCCACCGCAAAATCCGGTGTGCCCATAAATACAACCTTCATCTATAAAAATCCTTTCGTTTGCACAAAAATAAAACGTCACCTAGACGCTTCTTAAGTTTACCATTTTAGAACGTTTTTGTACAATCGTGTCTCAAATGACAAATGTCATATGATGTAATGACGCACTTCACTACATATGTGACTTTTGTTTTTGTATTATAATCTCAGAGCAAAACAAAAGACACACGGCCCACGGGTTGTAACACAAATAAAAAGGAGAAATGAAATGAGTAACACAGTAGTATCTATCGACAATTTAGTAAAACGATATGGAGAGAACGTAGCTGTAGATCACTTCTCACTAAACATTGAAGAAGGAGAAATCTTGGGACTACTTGGTCCAAATGGTTCTGGTAAAACAACCACAATCAACTGCCTCCTTTCTCTTCTTACTTTTGATAAGGGGGACATAAAAATCTGGGGAAAGGAAATGAGCCCAGATGCTTACGATATCAAATCACAGATTGGTGTGGTAATGCAGAATGTAGCAGTTATTGAGACATTGAATGTATACGAAAACGTAGATTTCTTCTGCGGACTTTATATAAAGGATAAAGCAACAAGAAAGCAATATGTTGAAGAGGCACTTGAGTTTACAGGCCTTACAGAATTCAAAAAACAGAAGCCTAAAAAGCTTTCAGGCGGACTTCTTCGAAGACTTAATATCGCCTGCGGAATTGCTCACAAGCCTAAGCTAGTCATCTTTGATGAGCCAACAGTTGCTGTTGATCCTCAAAGTAGAAATGCAATTCTCGAGGGAATCAAAAAGATGAACAAAGCCGGCGCGACAATTATCTATACATCACATTATATGGAAGAGGTTGAGGAGCTTTGCTCAAGAGTTGTAATTATGGATCACGGTAAAAACATTGCAAATGGAACTACAAACGAGCTTAAGTCTTCTCTTATCAGCCGTGAAAAAATCCGCATCGGCCTGCCTGACAAATCACCTGAGATTCTTGCAGGACTCAAGGAAATCAACCACGTATACAAGGTTAAGGAAGATGGAGATGATGTAGTAATCAAATGCGATGGCGGCGAGCACAATCTGGTACATGTTCTTAGCTACCTTACAGACAACAATGTTCCATTTGGCCGCGTAACTACCGAACTTCCTACTCTTAACGATGTGTTCTTGGAGATTACAGGAAAGGAGCTTAGAGACTAATGTTTATTAGAATCTTTACATACTCATTAAAAAATCTATCCAGAAAATACTGGTTGGTAGGCTGGAACTTCATTTTTCCGCTGGTACTTGCCACAGCTTTCTTTCTTGGATTTGGAAATCTCATAAAGGAAGATCCTGATACCTTCCAGACTTTGGAAGTAGGATATGTAAATGAACTTGATGAGTCAGCTGGCTTTGACCAGGTTCTAGAAGAGCTTTCCGAGGAAAATGATGAAGGAACTACAGTGCTTAATCTTCACACATACTCTTCAAAGGATGATGCTGTAAAAGCAATGAATAACGGAGATATCAAGGGCTTCTACCTGGAATCAGAAGATGGTGTCGAAACTATCATTATTTCAAATGGCTATGATTCCACAATCATGAACGAGATAGTTCGTGAATACGATAATTACACTGATGTTATAACTCAAATTGCCAAGGATCATCCTGAAAAGGTATCTGATGCCATTGATGCAATCACTTCTGAAAACAGCTTCATCAGTGAATACAACTTTGGAAATGAAAACAGTCAGTACATCCAGTACTTCTACGCTTTGCTTGCAATGACATCACTTTTCAGCTCTTGGATTAGCACAGCAATCCTAGATGGAATGTGTGCAAATATGTCTGAGATGGGCAAGCGAGTTGAATGTGCACCTACATCAAAGTTTATGAGCATTACTGCAAGCTTACTTGCTGGAGTTCTTTTACAGATTGTTTCAAATATTATTGTTGTGATTTATATCCAATATATTTTAGGCATCAACCTAGGCGTGCCAATGGGAACTATGATTCTCCTTTGCACTATCGGCAGTGCTCTTGGTATTTCAACAGGAACACTAATGGGCTCTGTTATCAGAAATCAACGATTACTTGTAACCGTTCCACTGTTTTTCACAATGATATGTTCATTCTTCAGTGGATTAATGTGGGGACAGATTAAACAGATTATCCAGTATAACTGCCCTATCATCAACAAAATCAATCCTGCTGCACTACTTACAAACGCTATGTACGTTCGCTCAACCTACGGCGCCACAGCCGAATTCCACCAGGATGTCCTTATCATGTGCGGAATGATTGTAGGTTGTATCATCGTCGCATCCATATTCCTAAGGAGGAGAAAATATGTCAGTCTTTAATGCAATACTAAAATCAACCAAGGCTTGCCTTGTTACCATAATCGTATATTTTTCGGTCTTCGCATTATTTGGAAACATTTCTGCAAAGGCAACAGCCACCACAAAAGACACCATGTTTGAGGATTCAGTGGTAAAGGTTGCTATTACAGATAATGATAATTCTGCATTGAGCCAAGGTTTAGTAGACTACCTTAAGGAAACTCAGAATGTGGTTGATCCTCAGACCACATCCTTGGTTGAGATGAATGATAATGTTCGATTCCTTATCTACGACTATGCACTGATTATCCCAGAGGATTTCTCAGAGCGTGCAAAGGCTGGAGAGACGGAAGATTTACTTGAATTCGTTGCACCTGGTGCCACAGCTCCACAGTTCTTATTAACCGAGAAAATACGTACCTATATGCAGGATGTTATGGTATATTTAAATAGTGGATATTCAGAGGAAGAGGCTATTGCCCTGACAAAAGAAAACATGATTAAGCTTTCTGATACAAAGGCCACTGTCATGGATACCTCTGATGAAAATCATCGCTCGTTCTACACTGGAATGTTTACATTTAACGGATATACGTTACTTATGATTCTTTGTATCTCTATTAGCTCAGTGCTTGGTTTTACAAAGGATAAGGATGTTAAAAACCGTATAAGCGTAAGTGGAATGCATTTCAAGTCAAGAAATTTTGCAACCATCGCTGCAGTTTTCTGCATAGGCTTTATTATCACAGCAGCCGTAGTTTTATTTGTTGCACTAATGGGTATGGCTGATACAAACGGAAAGCTTTTCTTCTACTGCATAAATGTCTTAGCATTGATGTTGATTGGAATGGGCATGGCCTACATGATTAGCGCAATCACTACAAATGAAAACATCATCAACATGATTACAAACATGTTTGTACTTTCAATGAGTTTCTTCTGCGGTGTATTTATCGACCTACAGTTTTTATCACCATCCATTGTAAAGTTTGCGCACTTCCTGCCACTTTATTGGTACACTGCTACAATCAGACTTATAAATGACACTCCTATAGATAAAATTTTAGGAAAAACATTCTTTGAATACTTGCTTATAGAGTTGCTTTTCGCTGGACTCTTCTTTGCAGCCGGCCTAATCATCTCTAAGAAAAAGGAGCAATATGCTGTATGATATAATCATTAGGCTTCTAGGAGCCCTTGGTTTAACATTGCTAATAAACACAAATGGCATTACCACTATTTCGGTGGTAATGTCTGTTTGTGTTTTTTTATTAATGGAGATTAGCGTTATCGTAAATACGAAGATTATATATTCAATCCTTACCGCTATTCCATTTCTTTTAACTGCTGGCTATCTAGTGGGCATCGGCGCTGACAGTCTTTTAATACAGCTTGCACTAACCCTAATTCTTGCAGGCTTCACCGCCATGTCTATCCTGCTTTTCAACAAAATGACTTTCTATCAACATGATTTACACCGCACCAGAGACGACAGTATCGAGCTTGAAGAAATGCTAAAAAGCAAAAACAAAGCCCTGCTAATGGAGCAAGATCAACAGGTACATCTTGCTACCCTCGCAGAGAGAAACCGCATTGCCAGAGAAATCCACGATAATGTAGGACATCTGCTTTCCCGTGGAATCCTACTACTTGGAGCCATTGTCACAGTAAACAAAGACGAAACTATTGCACCTCAGCTAAAGATGCTTTCGGACACCCTGGATGAGTCTATGGAAAAGATGCGAAGCTCCGTACATGATTTACATGATGATTCAATAGACTTAAAGAAAAATATAGATGAAATTCTTGAAGAACTAAAAAACTTTACCGTAAATACGGATTTAGATTTAGACGAGGCATTCCCAACAGAAGTTAAGCTTTCAATCATCGGTATTTTAAAGGAATCTGTCACAAACATCCTAAAGCATTCCAATGGAGATTCTGTGGCTGTCATCCTTCATAAAAACAACAGCTTCTGCACTATTTCTATTACAGACAATGGGTCCCTGAACTCTGAGCAAAAGACTCTGATTTCCACTGAAGGCTACGACGGAATCGGACTTACCAACATTAAAAACAGAGCAAGCTCCCTCGGTGGAGAAGCATATTTCTATTTAAACGATGGCTTTACAGTATTTGCCAGATTACCATTTGAAAATAAACGAGGATAGATTATGGAAAAGAAAAGAATTTTACTTGTAGACGATGACGAACTTATCACAATGTCGCTAGAGATGATTATCTCTGCTGAGGCTGATTTTGAAATAGTTGGAAAAGGCGGTAGCGGTCGCGAGGCTGTAGCTCTCTATGATGAGCTCAATCCTGATTTACTTCTTATGGACATCCGTATGGCCGATATGAATGGCTTGGAAGCTGCCGAAGAGATTCTCGCAAAGCACCGTGATGCCACTATCCTCTTTTTAACTACATTTTCAGATGATGAATATATCGTAAAAGCGTTGAAACTTGGGGTGAAGGGCTACTTACTTAAACAGGACTATAAATCACTTCCTGCTGCACTTCATGCTGCAATCAACGGTCAAAGTGTGTTTGGAGGTGCTGTCATCGATAAGCTTCCTACACTCATGAATCAGTCCACCACAGAAGATACAGGATTTGATTACCGTAAATACGATATCTCTGAAAAGGAATTTGAAGTCATCCAGCTTGTAGCTGAAGGATTCTCAAATAAAGAAATCTCCCAGAAGCTTTTCCTTTCAGAAGGCACAGTTAGAAACTATCTGTCCACCATCCTAGAAAAGCTAAATCTGAGAGATCGTACTCAACTAGCAATATTCTATTTGAAGCATTAATTTTCTTCTTCGATTTCCTCAAGTAAATCTTCTACATCGTAGAGTTCGCCTTCTACCTTTTCAGTGTAGATGTGACCATCTAGATGATCAATTTCATGGAGAAGAGCACGGGCCATAAGACCTTCACCTTCTACAATGAATTCTTCCATATCTTCATTTAATGCCTTTACCTTGGCATAATTTGGACGTGTCACCTGACCTGTCTTGCCTGGCACAGAAAGACACCCTTCATTACCTGTCTGCTCTCCTGATGTCTCAATTACCTCTGGATTGATGAGAGTAACAGGTCCCTCTCCAACATCAATAACACAGATACGACGAAGCACACCAACCTGAGGTGCCGCAAGTCCTACTCCGTCTGCATCATACATTGTGTCATACATATCCTCTATAAGTGTCTTAAGTCTAGGTGTAAGCTCCTTTACTGGCTTGCATACCTTTAAAAGTACATCATCCTTACCCCATTCTCTTATTTCTAATAGTGCCATCTTAACAATCCCTTTCTTAAATAAAACAATAATCTACAAAAATAATAAAGACTTTGTTCTGGTAAAAAACAAAAATCTACAGCGTATTAATTGGATCAAAATCAAACCAGGTGCTTGTATTTCTGTATTGCTTTTGATTCAATAGAAATTTTTCAATAACATCCTTAACCCTGACAAGCCTGTCGTAGTCATCATCCTTTAGGTATATGACCCTACGGTACACATCCTTTAGCTTGCCAATATAGGCATCCTCTGGACCCATTATAACAATTTTATCATCTGTTTGCCTAACTAATCCAGCAATAATATCCGCCTGTGCAACTGCATCAGCCTGTTTGTCACAGCTCACCTGTATTCCTAGAATGTGTGAACATGGAGGATATGAAAACAGTCTTCTGAAGGATATTTCCTGACTATAAAAGCTGTCATAGTCCTGAGCCGCAGATGTAACCACTGCATAATTGTCTGGCTGATATGTCTGAATAACAGCCACTCCCGGCTCACTGCCTCTTCCTGCGCGCCCAACTGCCTGAGTCAATAGCTGGAAGGTACGCTCGCCACTGTGATAATCACTCTCGTTCAGAGATATGTCTGCAGCCACAATTCCAACTAAAGTGACATTGGCAAAGTCATGGCCTTTTACAATCATCTGTGTGCCAATAAGCACATCAGCCTCATGAGCTGCAAATGCGGACAGGATTTCCTCGTGCCCATCTTTTCCTTTAGTGGTATCAGCGTCCATTCGAAGTACTCTGGCTTTTGGAAAAGCCTGCTTTACCATTTCTTCCAAGCGCTGAGTTCCTGCTTTAAAGCTGCCAATATATTTACTACCACAGCTTGGACAGATTTTGGCTGCCTTTGTGGTGAAGCCACAATAATGGCATTTCATTGTGCCATCCTTGTGTAAGTGCAACGCCACATCACAATGAGGACATTTTAGCACATGGCCACAAGCCCTACAAGAAACAAAGCCCATAAGTCCTCTTCTATTTAAAAACAGCATTATTTGCTGGTGTTTATTAAGTCTATCTTCCATCAAGGAAAGCAAGCGCCTGCTGAGCATGGAACGGTTTCCGTTTGACAACTCCTGCCTTAAATCTACAATCTCTACAGCTGCCATATCCTGCCCCATTGCTCTACCTGTAAGAGTAATAAGGTCATATTCGCCACTTTCAGCCCTGCTGTAAGCCTCTAGGCTTGGTGTAGCAGAACCCAGAATCACTGTAGCCCCTGCAAGGGATGCTCGATATACTGCAGTTTCTCTTGCATGATATCTAGGAATAACCTCTGATTTGTAACTAGGTTCGTGTTCCTCATCAATAATGATAAGTCCAAGATTTTGGAATGGTGTAAATAAAGCTGAACGAGGTCCAACCATGATACTGATATCACCAGCTTTTGCACGTTCGAATTGATCAAATCTCTCCCCCGGTGACATTCGACTGTTTAGAATACTAACCTTGTCCCCAAAGCGAGTATAAAAGCGCATTACAGTCTGATAGGTAAGGGCAATTTCTGGTATTAGTACAATAACCTGCTTCCCCATCTCTATCACATGTTCCATAACATCCATGTAAACTTCGGTCTTGCCGGAGCCTGTAACACCATGAATAAGATAGGTCTTGCGCTTGCCCATATCTATCTCTGCCTTAATCTTTTCAGCCGCAGCTTCCTGCTGATCATTAAGAACTATATGCTTCTCTTCTGCATTCTTTTTAATATGGGGATTTCTGAAGGTTCTGACAGACTCTACTTTAACAATACCTTTTTTCTCCATATTCCTAATATTAGCTGTAGGTATCTGTAGCTTTTTGGTTGCAAGTTCCCAATCCAAAACATCCACTTTAAGAAGCTCCTGCAAAAGACGTTCCTTGCCAACTGCATGGTTCTTTTTCACAAGAAGTTCTGTCAGTTCTATCTTTGCCTGTTCCAGTGGTATATTAAGACTTATTTCCTTTTTTAGCTTTTCGTTTTCACGTCGTTTAATTGGAATAACAGTCTTTAATGCCTGATTCATAGTAGAACCATAGTTTCTTTTCAAAAAAGCTGCCAAAGAAATAAGCTGAGACTCTATTGCAATGCTATTTTTCATAATTCTGGCAATAGGCTTCAGCTTTGTAACATCAAACTGTGGCTTGTCATGAATCCCTACCACATATCCTGTGATAGCACGATCTCCTTTACCAAAAGGGATAACCACCTGAACACCTTCGGTGACCTGGCTTTCAAGTTCATCTGGAACTATATATTCAAATGTCTTATCTAATCTCTCGTGAGAAATATCAATAATAATATCTGCGTATTTCATAATCATAATATTTTCTAAAATTATTAACTATCCATCTTATTGAATCCATTGCATTCATACGTGAACAGCAAAATAATTTTAACATAAAAGGGTTTCATTTTGAATTGGATATGGTAGAATGTAGACAATTTGAAAATAATTCACAGGGAGGATTCCTATGCGTCATCTAATGAGCCCTCTAGATTTTTCTAGAGACGAGCTAGAGCAGCTTATGGACCTGGCGGATGATATCAAAAATCATCCAGAAGCTTACAGCGAAAAGTGCCACGGCAAAAAGCTTGCTACCTGCTTCTACGAGCCAAGCACTCGTACACGACTATCTTTTGAAGCTGCCATGCTTAATCTTGGTGGTTCTGTTCTTGGTTTTTCATCGGCCGATTCCTCTTCCGCAGCGAAGGGCGAAAGTGTTTCCGATACTATTCGTGTTATTTCTTCTTATGCAGATATCTGCGCTATGCGTCATCCAAAAGAAGGCGCCCCACTCGTCGCATCTCAGCGATCTCTTATTCCAGTTATCAACGCCGGTGACGGTGGTCATCAGCATCCAACTCAAACTCTCACAGACCTATTTACAATCCGTAGCTTACGTGGTGAAATTAAAGAACTTACTATTGGACTTTGTGGTGATTTAAAGTTCGGTCGAACTGTTCATTCACTAATCAATGCCCTTGTGCGTTATCCAGGCATCAAATTCGTCCTTATATCACCAGAAGAACTGAGAGTTCCAGAATATATTCGCGAGGATGTTTTGGAGAAAAACGGATACGAATACAAAGAAGTAGACAGCTTAGACGATGTTATGGGCGAGCTTGATATCCTTTATATGACTCGTGTTCAGCGAGAGCGTTTCTTTAACGAGGAAGACTACATCCGCTTGAAGGATTTCTTCATTCTCACACCAGAGAAAATGCGCCTGGCAAAAAAAGATATGATGGTACTTCATCCACTACCACGTGTAAATGAAATTTCGGTTGATGTGGATGATGACCCACGAGCCATGTACTTTACTCAGGCTAAATATGGAGTGTATATCAGAATGGCATTAATTCTTACACTGCTTGAGCTGGTATAGAAGGGAGATTCAAAGCATGCTAAATATTAGTGGAATTCATGAAGGATTCGTTTTAGACCACATTAAGGCTGGCGAATCTATGACTATATACAATGATTTGCATTTAGCAAACCTTGGATGCGATTGCACCGTAGCCATGATTATGAATGCAAAATCAAACAAAATGGGACGTAAAGACATTATCAAGATTGAGTGTCCTATCGAGCGAGTTGATTTAGATATACTTGGCTTTATTGACCACAACATCACCTGTAACATTATAAAGGATGATGCTATTGTAGAAAAGCGTCAGCTAACTCTTCCAAAGGAGATTAAGAACGTAATCTCCTGCAAGAATCCACGTTGCATTAGTACTGTGGAACAAGGCCTTGATCAAGTCTTCATCCTCACCGACGAAGAAAATGAAATCTACCGCTGCAAATATTGCGAAGAGAAATACACAGGACAAAAATAAACACACATAACAATGGCGGTTCCACTTGATTGTGGAACCGCCATTTTATTATGTGTGTTTATTTTATTTATCATTCATCTTTGCAAGCTTTGCTGCCTGATCAGCTGCAATAAGAGCATCCAGAATTTCCTGAATATCTCCATTCATAATCTTGTCAAGCTTGTAAAGTGTAAGGTTGATTCTGTGATCTGTAACACGTCCCTGAGGGAAGTTGTATGTACGAATCTTTTCAGCTCTGTCACCAGTACCAATCTGGGAGCGACGCTCTGCTGCTTCTGCATCCTGCTGCTTTTGAAGCTCTAAATCGTAAAGTTTTGCACGAAGAAGTGCAAAAGCCTTTTCCTTATTCTGAAGCTGTGATTTCTCTGTCTGGCTGTAAATAACAATACCTGTTGGGTAGTGAGTAAGACGAACAGCTGAATCTGTTGTGTTGACACACTGACCACCGTTACCAGAAGCACGCATTACGTCGATACGGATATCCTTTTCATCAATCTGAATATCTACTTCTTCTGCCTCTGGCATAACTGCTACAGAGCATGTAGATGTCTGAATACGTCCCTGTGACTCTGTCTCTGGCACTCGCTGTACACGATGTACACCTGACTCGTACTTGAGGATTGAATATGCTCCAGTTCCCTTAACCATGAACTCGATATTCTTCATTCCACCAATACCAGTTTCATCTGCCTCCAGAAGCTCTACCTTCCAACCACGAGACTCAACATAATGTACATACATACGATAAATCTCTGCTGCGAAAAGTGCAGCTTCCTCACCGCCGGCACCTGCACGGATTTCCACGATAACGTTCTTATCATCATTAGGGTCCTTTGGAAGAAGGAGAATCTTAAGCTCCTGCTCTAATCTCTCAACCTCTGCCTTTGACTCATTAAGCTCTTCCTTTGCAAGCTCCTTCATCTCCTCATCTGACTCCTCTTCAAGAAGAGCGAGAGAATCCTCAATGTTCTGCTTGTGTGATGAATACTGCTTATAAGCCTCAACGATTGGAGCCAAATCTGACTGTTCCTTCATAAGTGCTCTAAAACGAGCATTGTCATTTGCAACATCTGGCTCAGAAAGAAGGTTCATAACCTCCTCATATCTAAGTACTAAATCTTCTAATCTATCAAACATGCTAAAACTACCTCCATGTTGTAAGCAATCTATATAACTAACTTTTTCATTTATAACCAATCAGCTACAAATGACCTTTTACTACTCTGTCATTTCCTGCCAGGTCTTTGATAACCTGAACATCTTTGAAGCCTGCTAAAATAAACAAATCCTTTACATCCTGGCCCTGATCATATCCTATCTCTACTAAAAGCCATCCCCCATCATTTAAATATTCCGGTGCATGACCTGTTATTTCACGATAGAAATACAAACCGTCTTCAGTGCCATCTAGTGCCAAACGTGGCTCATAATCCTTAACCTCAGTCTCAAGATTCTCTATATCAGCTGTTCTGATATATGGAGGATTTGAAACAATTGCATTAAACCTTCCGCTAACAGGCTGCCACAAATTTCCTTGTACAAAGACTACTTTAGCCCCTGCCAGCCTGTGACCATTCTCTCTTGCCACTGTAAGTGCCTCTTCTGAAATATCAACTCCAATTCCAGAAAGTCCAACTCCAAGCACAGCAAGAGAAATAATAACACATCCACTGCCGGTACACAAATCCAAAATGTGGCTTCCACTAGGAATCACCTTCAAAGCCTCTTCAACCAAGGTCTCTGTGTCCTGTCTTGGAACAAGAACATGTTCATTTACCCAAAAGGTAAGACCCATAAAATCCTGTTCTCCGGTGATGTGCTGTAAAGGTGTATGGCTTGCCCGCTTTAAAAGTAAGTCCTTGTATTTATACAAGGCTATCTCATCTATGGTCTCATTTTGTTTTAAGAAGAAATCAGCTCTACTAAGCTGAGTAACATATGAAAGCAAAAGCCATGCGTCAATCTTTGCATCAGCAATATCTTCAGACTCTAATAAAAGTATTCCTTTTTCTAAAGCTTGTCTAAACGTCATTTAGAATGAACCCTCGTTTTCCTTTTGGAACTTTTTCCAATCAAAAATGGCTTCAACTGAAGCTATACCCACTTCAATCATTTCATCATCTGGCTCCATAACAGTCAATCGCTGAAGCAACAAGCCTGGCTTTGATATTAAATCAACCACCTTGTTTTCATAGCGACCTGCCAAACGAATGAACTCGTATGACACTCCTGCAATAAATGGTACAAGTAGAAGTCTTGCACCAAGCTTAAGCCAGGTATTGTCAAAACGAATAAACATAAAAACAAATACTGATATTATAAAAACAATGAATATAAAGCTGGTTCCACATCTCTTGTGGAATCTGGTGGAACTACGAACATTTTCCACTGTAAGTGGCTTTCCCGACTCTACACAGTTGATACATTTGTGTTCTGCTCCATGATACATAAATGTACGCTTTATATCTTCCATTCTGGAAATGACAGCCACATAACCAATAAAAATCGAAATTCGAATAACACCTTCAATAAAGGCAATCAATGCCTGCGAAGCTATATATTTATTCAATGCAAGTGATAAAAAATATGGCATAGCTAAAAAGATTACTAGAGCAAGTGCAAATGAAAGCACTAATGTGCCGCCCATTTCTGCCTTTTCCTTCTTTTCCAGCTTTTTTAATTCCTCAGCTGAAAGCTTTGATTTATCCACTGCATCCTCATCATCTTCAAAAAATGAGGCAGAATACATTAATGTGCTAAGACCTATTGTCAGTGACTCTATAAAGGAGACCATTCCTCTAACAATTGGAATTTTATGCCATATATTATTTATGTCTTTTGTATTTTTAACATCGACTGCTATTTCCTTATCAGGCTTTCTGACTGCCACGGCATATCTATTGCCATTGCGCATCATAACACCTTCCATAACAGCCTGACCACCAATGCCAGAATATTTCATCAAAAACTTCCTCAATACTATAATTCTGTCGGCAGCACTTTAAGCACTGACGCCATTTAAAACTCAAAAATAAAAATGCATCCATGTCTATATAAACACGGAAAAAGGGCTGAGACGAATCTCAACCCTTAAAAGTCCATACGGATGACTACTTTGCGTCGATACCATACTTCTTGTTGAACTTGTCAATACGTCCACGAGCCTGTGTAGCTTTCTGCTGGCCTGTGTAGAATGGATGACACTTTGAACAAATTTCTACGTGGATGCTCTCCTTTGTAGAACCTGTTACGAATGTGTTACCGCAGTTGCAAGTAACTGTAGCCTGATAGTAATCTGGATGGATACCCTGTCTCATGATTTTCACCTCTCATTTAATAAATGTTTACAATTTCCAACTGTAAGTATAACTGCTAAAAATGCGAGGTTATCGCATTTCATCCCGATTAACAGCTCTATAACTATACCATGCATTAGTTCAAATTGCAAGTGATACTTTTAGGACATCAATATATCCATTATTGCCATGTACACATCATCACTTCGAACCTTCCAATTATTGCAAAGAGTTTCTGCTTGTTCTTTAGTGGCAACATGGAATGATAAATCCATGGTAGGAGTATCATTTTCAGTGATTTTAAGCTGTACCACAAAACCACCTCTATCAGCCTTGAAATATGTGGCTCTGAAAGAATTTTCTTCTTTCATAGAAATGGAATTAGCTTTAAGATATTTATTAATATCCTTGGAGAGAGCTGGTGTGATTTTCTCCTTGAATAGCTCCAAGGTTCTGTTGCCCTCTTCTGTGATGGCGTAGGTTGTATTATTGTGATTTGTTCTAGAAAGAATTAAACCCGCATCCTCGTCATCACTAATGGCCTGTTGAGCCGTAAAATAATCTGTGAGGTTGCCCTCAAGAAAAAAATCTGTAATCTGACTATTACTAAGAGGAAATCCACTTCGATGAAGTAATTCTAGTATAGTAATTTTGTATATCAAATTTGGTTCCGCCATGGAATCCCCTCCTGTTAAAACTTCATATCTATCAATCCTTAAATAATAAAGATTAAACTAATGCTTTAATTGCATTTGCTACTGCTACAGGAACTCTTGGGTCGAAGGCCTCAGGAAGAATAAATTCATCTGAAAGCTGCTCATCAGGAACAAGACTTGCGATAGTCTCGGCAGCTGCAAGCTTCATCTCCTCTGTGATAGCTGTAGCACGAGCCTCAAGGGCTCCTCTAAATATACCAGGGAATGCAACAACGTTATTTACCTGATTTGGGAAATCCGAACGACCGGTACCTACAACTCTGGCACCAGCAGCTCTAGCCTCGTCTGGCATAATCTCTGGTGTCGGATTGGCCATAGCAAAAAGGATTGAATCCTTAGCCATTGATGCTACCATTTCCTTAGATACAATACCAGGCGCTGATACGCCGACAAAAATATCTGCACCTACGAGAGCATCTGCAAGAGTTCCCTTTTTATGAGAAAGGTTTGTAACTTTTGTCATCTCTTGCTGCATCCAATTCAGATCTGGATAGTCAGGACCGATGATTCCCTGACGATCACACATAGTCACATCCTTGAATCCATATGTAAGAAGTAACTTTGTGATAGCAATACCTGCTGAGCCTGCACCGTTAACAACAACCTTGCAGTTCTCTTTGTTCTTGCCCACCACTTTTAAGGCATTGATAATACCTGCCAACACTACAATAGCAGTTCCGTGCTGATCATCATGGAAAACAGGGATATCAAGCTCTTTCTTCAGTCTCTCCTCGATTTCAAAGCATCTAGGAGCTGAAATATCCTCAAGATTGATTCCACCAAAGGTAGGTGCTATTGCCTTTACAGCAGCAACTATCTCGTCTGGATCCTGAGTATCTAAAACTATAGGGAATGCGTTGACACCGCCAAACTCTTTAAACAGTACACATTTACCCTCCATAACTGGAAGACCTGCAAGTGGTCCAATATTTCCAAGGCCAAGCACTGCCGAGCCATCAGATACTACAGCTACAGTATTTGCTTTAATAGTGTAGTTGTATGCCTCCTCGCTGTCCTCTGCAATGATACGACATGGTGCCGCAACTCCTGGAGTGTAAGCAATGGATAAATCCTCTCTTGTCTTGACTGGTGCTTTTGACACCGTCTCAATCTTTCCATTCCACTGCTTGTGTAAAAATACCGCTGTTTCGTCTACGTTTGCCATCATTATTCCCTCCTAAAGCTAATGTTAAAAATTCTTGCTGATTTTGCAGCAAAAATATATAAAGCGATTCAAAATAATAATTGAATCGGTTATATCACTCTCTTGCGAATAACCATATCAATATAGTCATCGTTGCACTTTGTATGTGCAAACATATTTAATATGGTTTCAATAGCATCCTCTTTGCGGGCACTATTAATCGCTTTTCTCATAATTTCCATAGCATCAAGCTCTTTTCTCGAAAGAAGCAAATCTTCTCTTCGAGTACCTGAAGCAGTGATATCGATAGCTGGGAATATTCTCTTTTCAGAAAGCTTTCTATCAAGAATAAGCTCCATATTACCTGTACCCTTGAACTCCTCGTAAACAACAT
Organism: uncultured Pseudobutyrivibrio sp.; assembly: GCA_946403965.1. Taxonomy (GTDB): domain Bacteria; phylum Bacillota; class Clostridia; order Lachnospirales; family Lachnospiraceae; genus Pseudobutyrivibrio. The sequence continues at coordinate 26,905 of CAMJBT010000007.1, forward strand.
CGTCCATCTTTGAACCAGTCTCTACAAGAGCTGTTGCAAGGATTGTAAGGCTTCCGCCCTCTCTCATGTTACGGGCAGCACCAAAGAACTTCTTTGGCATATGAAGAGCCGCCGGATCAAGACCACCTGAAAGTGTACGTCCTGATGGCTGTACCGTAAGGTTGTAAGCACGAGCAAGTCTTGTGATAGAATCCAACAGAATCATAACATCCTGTCCATGCTCCACAAGTCTCTTTGCTCTCTCGATAACCATTTCAGAAACTCTTCTGTGGTGTTCTGGGCTTTCATCGAAAGTAGAATATATAACCTCAACATTTTTACTATTTCTCATTGTATCCTTCATATCGGTAACTTCCTCTGGACGCTCATCGATAAGAAGAATGATAAGGTGCATATCTGGATGAGAATAATTTACAGATGTAGCAACCTCTTTTAAAAGTGTGGTCTTACCTGCCTTAGGCTGGGCAACAATCATACCACGCTGTCCCTTACCAATAGGGCTGACCAAATCAACAATACGCATTGCAACTGAGCTACGCTGACGCTCCAGACGAATACGTTCGTTTGGAAAGATTGGTGTAAGATCCTCAAAATTTGGACGTCTAGTGGCTGCCCCAGGATCGTAGCCATTGATTGTATCAATAATCATAAGAGCTGCAAACTTGTCCGTCGGATTATTGAAACGTTTCTTTCCAATGATAATATCTCCAGTCTTAAGATTGAACTTCTTAATCTGAGACTGAGAAACATATACATCCTCGTTACCAGGCATGTAATTATCACAACGAATAAAACCGAAACCATCACTCATTACTTCCAGAATACCACTAGCATGTAACAAACCATCTGTAGGAATATCCTGAAGGAACGCATCACGATCTTCTGTTCGTTCTGGACGCTCTGGTCTCTCTGGGCGTTCAGTTCTTTCTGCACCTTCAACCATACGAGGTCTACGAGGTCTTTCTGGGCGTTCAGACCTTTCAGCTCTATCCTCTTTTGTAACCCGCTCTCTTGCTGGAGCCTTTTCTACTGCTTCTTTTGCAGGAGCTTCTTCTTTCGTGCCAGCTTCCTTTGCATCCAAAGCATCCTGAGCTAACATAGCCTCAACCAATTCAGCTTTTCTCATAGAGGTAGCGCCTTTAATCCCTCTAGCCTTCGCTAAATCCTTGAGCACCGTAGCTGCTAAGCTTTCATATTTTTCTCTCATTTAACACTCCTTAAAAAATTTATATGATTAAAAAAAAATAACGTCATGGAATTAAAAGTCGAATCGACTAATGAATAAACCTAATGATAAGTGAATTATATACTGAAAATCTGTTCATGTAAATAGGGCTCCATCAAAAATTGATTGGAGCCCTATTGGTATTTGAGTATTATTCTTGTAATGATTCCATGATTGGAGGAATGAGCTGCTTTTTACGTGATACTACGCCTTCGAGGATGTAGCTGTCTGTAGCAACAGGCATTCTGAATGCATCTGCGATAATCTTGTCAGCAGAATCGCCTACAAAGAGAAGCTCAGTGCTTTCATTGAGGATATCTGTAAGCATTACGAATACTGCATCAAGCCCTGCAGAGCTTTGAACAGTCTTCATGTATTCCTTGATAGCTTCCTTTACTCCGTTGAGCTGGCTCTTAGAAATTGAGCTAACCTGAGCAACTCCAAAGCTGATATCACCACTTGTAAATACCTTGTAGTCCTGATTGAAAATCTGGTCAGGTGTACGATCCTTGAAATCTGAACCAGCTTCAAACATTGATGTAGCAAGTTCTGTAACATCTACACCTGCAATTGTAGCAAGCTTTCTAGCAGCTGTCTCATCTACTGGTGTACATGTAGGTGATCTAAACATAAGAGTATCTGAAAGGATTGCTGAGCAAAGCACTCCAGCAATATGCTTTGGAATATCAACGCCAAGCTCATCATACATAAGAGATACGATTGTAGCTGTAGAACCAAGAGGCTGATTTCTGAAATAGATAGGTGAAACCGTCTCAAGAGAACCAAGTCTGTGGTGATCGATGATTTCAAGCACATCTGCTTCATCAAGGTGATCAACAGCCTGTGATTTCTCGTTGTGGTCTACAAGAATAACTTGCTTCTTTTGCATATTTAAAAGAAGTCGACGTGAAACCATTCCCACATAGTGTCTGTTTTCATCCAAAATTGGGAAATCTCGGTGACGAACTGACTTCATAATGTCTCTAACATCATCTACATAGTCGTCTAACTCAAAACTTACGATGTCGTCTGTCTTCATGAACTGACGAACAGGCATTGACTGGTGAATAAGACGAGCAACTGTAAATGTATCATATTCCGTTGTGATAAGAACACACTGATGCTCTTCTGCAAGCTTTGCAACTTCAGGCTCAACTTCACTGGCACCGCAAACAACAAGGCAACTACATCCAGCTTCGATACAAATAAGCTGACGTGCTGTGATATTTCCAACGATTGCCATGTCATCTCTGTTGATATCTTCCTTTAAATCTTCTCGGTTGCTAGAAGCGATAACAACTGCACCTCTAACAAAATATGCATGTGGATTACCTGTAACAAGTGTTCCATTTAATGTGCTGATAATGTTGCTGTACTGTGTTCTAGCACGTGAAAGAATGCTGTTGTCGTAAACATCCATGTATGAATATGCGATATCTCCGTTTACGATAACGCCTTCAAGCTTTCCAGTTTTTCCAACTACAGGAAGTGTAGCAACATCTCTTTCAAGCATGATTTCCCATGCCTTTTTCAATGAGATGTGACCATCAACTGGATCAAGTCTTCTGTATTCGATGTCAGAAAGCTGTGCTCCTACATCTGTAACTGTCTCTGGCTCAGCAACGCCAAAGCGTTCCAAAACATAACGGGTCTCCTCGTTGAGTTGACCCGCTTTTTTAGCTTCATAAACTGTGTCTTTCTTGTTTCTTTTTGCAATTTGATTCTTGAGATAAGCGTATGCTACCGCAGCACATACACTATCTGTGTCAGGGTTTTTGTGCCCTACAATATAAACCGAATTCGGCATAATTCCTCCGTAAATCTAACTTTTATAACTATATCATTCCAATAGCAGCTAAAAATGCCGCAACGCTCACACCAAGTGAAAGAGCAAGAAGAACAATTACAACAATTGAAAGCTTCTTAAGAGAGCTATAATGCTCAAGTGCCTTTACAGCCTGCTCTTCGCTGTTGTCATGTTCCTTTAATAAATCCTGAATCAATCGATAAAGATGAACAGATTCTGAGTGGGTTTTCTCAGATAATTCGCTTTGGATTGTATCAAGACCTGCAGACACATTTCTAAGAGTATCCTGAAGATTTCTGTTATGTGTCTCATAAGACTCTTGATTATCATTCACTTGGCCTTTAATGTCAAGTTCAAGTTGATCCATATTGTTTTTAACAACCTGCATCATTCTATCTACTTGAGTCTCCACATCTGCCACAAGGCCATCTGCTTCTTCCTGCTTCTTGTTGAGTTCTTCCTGAAGCTTTACATTGATAGCTTCCTTTTCTCTAACTAATGCCTCAAGCTCTGCAGCCTTTTGTTCCTTAGCTGCAATAAGCTGTTGAAGCTGTGTTGCTTTCTCACGGAAAGCATCAATCTGTTCAAGAAGCAAATCCTCTCCATTATCGATTTCAATTGAGGTTACATTGACTTTAGGAGCCTCTTCTTCTGGCTTCTCTGTATTTGTAAACTCTGCCTCCTCAAGATCAATCTGCTCTACATTAATATTATCCATACCATTTTCTCCTTTAATAATCAGTTCTAATAAGAATTAGAATGTAAACTTGTCTGCGAAGTATGCATCCAAGTCAGCAATAGCGATACGCTCCTGCTCCATTGAATCACGGTGACGAATTGTAACCATGTTGTCTTCTTCTGAATCAAAATCATAAGTGATGCAGAATGGTGTACCGATTTCATCCATACGACGATATCTCTTACCAATTGTACCTCTGTCGTCGAACTCGCAGTTGTACTTCTTTGAAAGCTCTGCAAAGACCTTCTCTGCACCCTCATTGAGCTTCTTTGAAAGTGGAAGCACACCAATCTTTACTGGTGCAAGTGCTGGATGGAAACGAAGTACTGTACGAACATCGCTCTTTCCATCTTTACCAACTTCTTCCTCATCATATGCTGCACAAAGGAATGCAAGAACCACACGATCTGCACCAAGTGATGGTTCGATAACGTATGGGAGATACTTTTCATTTGTCTCATCATCAAAGTAAGTAAGGTCCTGACCAGAAACATTCTGATGCTGTGTAAGGTCATAATCTGTACGGCTGGCAATACCCCAAAGCTCACCCCATCCAAATGGGAATAAGTACTCGATATCTGTTGTGCCAGTTGAGTAGAATGAAAGCTCCTCTGGATCATGGTCACGAAGACGCATCTCATCCTCTTTCATACCAAGTGAAAGAAGCCAATCACGGCAGAAGCTTCTCCAATACTGGAACCACTCATCCTGTGTACCTGGCTTGCAGAAGAACTCAAGCTCCATCTGCTCAAACTCACGTGTACGGAATGTAAAGTTTCCTGGAGTGATTTCATTACGGAATGACTTACCAATCTGACCTATACCAAATGGAACCTTCTTACGTGATGTACGCTGTACATTCTTGAAGTTTACAAAGATTCCCTGTGCTGTCTCTGGGCGAAGATAAACAGTGTTCTTTGCATCCTCAGTAACACCCTGGAATGTCTTGAACATAAGGTTGAACTCTCGAATATCTGTGAAGTTGTGCTTTCCACATGTAGGACAAGGAACATTGTTGCTATCGATGAATTCCTTCATCTCATCCTTGCTCCAACCATCAACTGATGACTTAAGCTCAATATTATTCTCCTGAGCAAAATCTTCGATAATCTTGTCAGCTCTAAATCTCTCGTGGCACTCTTTACAATCCATAAGTGGATCTGAGAATGAACCAAGATGTCCAGAAGCAATCCATGTCTGTGGATTCATAAGAATAGCACAATCAACACCAACATTGTATGGATTCTGCTGAACGAACTTCTGCCACCAAGCTTTTTTAACGTTGTTCTTGAGCTCAACACCAAGGTTTCCATAGTCCCAAGTGTTTGCAAGACCACCGTAAATTTCAGAGCCTGCGTATACGAAGCCTCTAGCCTTTGCAAGGGCTATGATTTTGTCCATTGTCTTTTCCATGTTCACTATTTCCTCTCGTTTCTATATGTTATCTATTTGGCTGTATAGATGATATAAACCAAATCGGTAGCATCATCATTTCCATCAGCCTGCTTTATGTTAACTGTGGAAGCATCTATTATTTCTGTAGATGGCTCAGAGACATATGTAATCTCCCCAGGAACAACCACAGTACAGTTTTCCTTTACAATTGCAATATTGCTGTCGGCAAAAGTGCTTTCTGTATCTATTGTCTGCCCATCAGACTTCTTGGAATCAGCAACAACTGAGAACACTTCCTCGAAATCATATCCAGCAGAAACTGCACCCTCATAATTTCCAACATATGTATCATAAGAAGTAAAGGTGCTATAAGCCTTTGCATCTGTATAAGTAGTTTTGATATATGCCTGATTTCCCTTGAAACGAATCTTGTCCAAAGTGACAGCTTTACTACCATATGAATCATTGAAATCTTTGATAAGATCCTTGGTGTAAGTCTTTAAATCAGACTTTGAATAGGTATCAGTATCAAAATCTACAACTTCTTCAAAAACAACTTTTCCAGATTTATCGAATGTAATTGTAGAAACATCAGATGATTTTCCAGAACCAAACAATGCTCCAATGAGCTTTATAATAAGGAAAATCAAAAGCGCCAGCACCGCCAAACATCCAACACAAAAGATGATACGGTTGCGCATTACCTCACGTTGTCTCTTTTTTCTTCTAGCTGCCTGTAACTCTTTGGCAGCAACACCCTGTCTTGGCCTTCCGGAATTGCTGTTAATATTTCTTGAACGCATACCTGAACCGGAACCCACAGGTCTTCTCTGTGTCATAGGAATTCCTCACTTTTATATTTATGCGACCTATAGTTTAATCGATAAGCCGACAAAATTCTAGTCAATTCTTCTTCAGTTTCATCATTCAGTACAAAAGTATACAACTTTTCTATCCGTGAGGAAACTATGAATTGCATTGCATACAAGGTGGATCCAGTAATATCCGCCCCCGACTCTTGCATTGAGCATTCTTTACATAACATACCATGCCGCTTTATTGAAAACGTGGTTAACGCCTCTTTCTTTCCGCAGCACATACAGCTGAAAACATTTGGATACTCGCCATCAATAACCCATGTTTTCAAATCGTATATGTTTTTCAGTAATCGATGAGAAAACTTTCCTGATTCTAATGCCTTCAGGCTTTGGTACAAAAGTGCAAGTCTTTGCTTCTCATCAACCCCTTCAACAGACAAAAAATCCGCTACCTCAAGGAAGTATGAGCCAAGACAAACCTTGTCATAGTCCATAACCAAATCCCTGAAATAGTTGGATATATTTGCTTTGGATAGATGATAAGAGTTTCGACCTTCAAATGCTTCAAAGGTACCGAAGCAAAATGGTGAGCAGGCTGCAACCAAAGGGTTGTTGGGACGTCTTGCGCCTTTTGCAAATGCAGTAACTCTACCAGATTCCTTGGTAAGAATCACCAGGCGTCTATCAAATTCACCAACATCTGAGCAACTCAGAACAATCCCTGTCAGGGTCACAAGTCCCATTTATTAAATGTCCTCTTTTTTATATCCAAAATTCTTTAATTCGTAGTCGCTGTCGCGCCAATCCTTCTTAACCTTAACAAAAAGCTTAAGATTAACCTTTGCATCCAACAGCTTTTCTATTTCGTATCTAGAGTTGGTGCCAATTTTCTTTATCATGGCACCGCCCTTTCCTATTATTATTCCCTTGTGAGAATTTTTCTCACAAATAATTGTGGCTTCAATATCCCACATTGCCTTTTTGCCAGGTCTTTCCTTCATCGTATCAATTGCAATAGCAATACCATGTGGAACCTCGTCATTGAGAGCATGAAGTGATTTCTCTCGAATGATTTCTGCAGTAATTTCACGAAGAGTCTGATTTGTAACTGTCTCCTCATCATAGAATGCTGGTCCCTCTGGAAGATGCTTGAAAATAGTAGCAAGTAAATCATCACATCCTTCGCCATGAAGGGCTGAAACAGGAACCACCTCAATGAAATCGCAAAGATCCTTGAAAGCCTGAATAGTCTCTCCTACCTTTGCCCCATCAGCCATGTCGATTTTGTTGATAACAAGTATAACAGGAGCCTCAGCTGTTGCAAGAAGCTCAGCAATTTTCTTGTCACCTGCACCAACCTTTGTATCTGGCTCGATAAGCCAAAGAATAAGGTCCACATCATTTATAGTACTTTTGGCTGCTGTCATCATATATTCCCCAAGCTTGTTCTTTGCCTGATGCATGCCTGGTGTATCTAGAAACACGATCTGACCTACTTCGTCAGTATATACTGTCTGAATTCTGTTTCTTGTTGTCTGTGGTTTGTTGCTGGTAATGGCAATCTTCTGACCAATGATATGGTTCATAAGTGTGCTTTTACCCACATTTGGGCGACCAACTATAGTAACGAAACCTGATTTAAAATTACTCATAAATTTACCTCCGCCTGTTACATCTACACTCCTTATATCTCCTATAAGCTGAAGAAAGATTATTTTAAGAAACATAAGAATTTGATGCCCACAGGCTCACATATTTAATAGTTAATAAAGAGATTCTATTTTGTTAAATAGTTCTGCATTAGCAGTAATGGCATCTTCATTTCCCACAACGCAGATATTCTTCTGAGCGATGGCGGCATCGATTGGATCCGCTAGAGCACGAATATCCTCTGCCTTTGCATCCAATACCTCATTTCGAGTCTTTTGAAGATCCTCGTAGGTAATACCTGCCATGTAGCAGTTGAGGCCACGTATGCCTCGCTGGTATGGTGTAAGAGGTGTGTCCATGCCACTTACTGTACCAATAATATATTTTGTCATATCTCGCTCATCAGCATCGAAATTTCTAAGGTAATCTCCAGTTGCCTCAAATACTTTGATAGTCTCAGCAAGATTTGGATCTCTGTAAGAAACAAAAACCAAATCCCCCTGACGGCTGGAATTCATATTGCAGCCATAAGCTCCACCCTGAACACGTACCTTAATCCAGAAATAATCGTATCCAAGAATAGTGTTTAAGATACGATAAGTTCCATTATATTCATAGCCTTCCTTAGCAAAATCTCCTGCCATAGCAACATATTGAATCTGAGAAGCATCCTTTAAAGCCTCTCTAACAATGTGTGGCTTGAATTCCACTGGTTCAAACTCAAATCTCTCCTTATAAAGATTTGGTCGTATATCTGTGGTAAGCTGCTTTGCCTGAGCATACATCTCATTCTTTCCTGTAGTAGAAATAATAAGTCGTGGCTCAGCGAAAATAATCTGGCATAGCTTATTTAATCTAGATATAACTTCATCTTTTTTCTCTTCAAAATGCTCTTCTATATCTACAAGGAAACGATAGAAATTAACACCGCTTGCCACCTCTGAATAAAATGCCTTCTTAGAAAATCCACATCGAGCTCTAACTGCAGCCACCTGATTTCCTCTAGAGCTAAGCTGCGCCTCAAGATGTGACTTCTCTGCTGTAATAAGCTCTCTCAATCGATTCTCATCAGAGAAATCTGAGTGAAGAATCATTTCAAGTATTAAATCCTTGGCAGCATCTGCCTCATCATAGATGAACTTTGAGCGGACTTCAAAAGTCATCCTGATATCATCTTTTGAATTGAATACTTCATGAATAGAGGTATTTGTAGTGATTCCTCCTGTATGAAGATACATCTCATTTGTGAAATCAGCATATGTATAATGTTCTGTATCAAACAGACCTATTAATCTTTCAAGAAGTGCTGTATAAGGAATCCACTCAATACTCATATCGCTGATGTCAAATACCATATTGAAATAGTGAATTCCATTAGTACGTACCTTATGATGGAGAATAGTAGTACCATCCTCTTTATGTACTTCAAGATCTATAGGACGGGCAGCTCTGGTAAGATCGCTTCTTGTAAGCATTGGTATTTTTTCCAAATCCTTTTTCGGACTTGGAGTCTGCTGATATTCCTTTAGGTATGCTGTATGTTCAACCACCTGCTTTATTTCCTCAGGAGACATGCTTGCCTTTTTAGCAGCCAGGCTTTTCTTTAGCTCTAAATCATCGGTGCTTGTAAGTCCCTGCTTTGGTCTTAGGGTAACAACAGATTTATGGTTGTTTGATAATAGGTATTTATCTGCTATCTCATCAAAAAATCCATTTTCAACTCTAGATTTAATTTTATCCAAAACATCTACTGCATGTAGGTGTAAGAATGGTTGATTCTTGTCATAAAGCCAGCTATCCAAAAGCTGTAGTCCAATAATAAGTCCCTTTGGTGCACTACCAAAATCAAGTTCTCTGGCTCTGAACTGCTCTCCATTAATTGATGCGTATAAGGCCTTCTTGTCGATTCCCTTTTTGATTTCCTGACGAAGAGTATCTTCTATAATCATTACAAATGTATCTTTATCTTCCTCATTGGCGCCCCTTGCGACAATACTAAAATACATCTGTCTTTGTGATGCTTCAAATGAGCATTCCACGTCTTCAGCTATATTCGCTTTTATGAGAGCCTCGTATAATGGGGCGCCCGGAGCGGAAACTAAAGCGTAATTTAATATATCGAATATTCTGTACATATCCGGATCTAACACATCACCAATGCAAACATTGTATGACAAGAATGTGCTATTCTCTGTGTCCTGATCTGCTGCAATAGGATAATCTACTGTTTTCTCTACAGGCTTTTCAAATGGCTTTTGAAGTTGTATTTCTGAATCAACCTGAAGATAATCATAATGTTTTAAATATTTGGAATCCAAATACTCAAGAATCTCATCTACATCCATGTCACCATAAATATAAATGTATGAATTACTAGGATGGTAATACTTGCTATGAAATGCAAGAAAATCCTCGTAGGTAAGATTGATAATCTCCTTTGGATCTCCACCAGACTCTATAGCGTATGTAGTATCAGGGAAAAGAGAATTTAAAATCTGACGTGAGAGCACATCATCTGGTGATGAAAACGCTCCTTTCATCTCGTTGTAAACAACACCATTAATAGTCAGGTCGCTATTCTCATCTTCCATTTCATAGTGCCAACCCTCTTGTTCAAAAATCTCGCGATATTTATAGATGTTAGGATGAAAAACCGCATCCATATAAACATCTATAAGATTCATGTAATCTGTACTATTAGTGCTGGCGATTGGATAAACTGTCTTGTCCGGATATGTAATAGCATTCAGGAAAGTATTGAGGCTTCCCTTTACAAGCTCCACAAATGGGTCCTTCACCGGATATTTTTCTGAGCCACAAAGAACTGTATGCTCAACAATATGTGCTACACCTGTAGAATCCTTAGGTGGTGTTCTAAATCCAATATAAAAAACCTTATTAGGATCATCATTTGCGATAAAGCAAATTCTAGCCTTTGTCTTCTTATGTTCGAAGATAAAGCCTAATGAATCCAATCCTTCAAGCTTTTCTTCTTTCAATAATTCGTATGACTTATTCATCAATAATTCCCCTTGCAAGCCCTCAAAAACCACCGGGCATATATTTAATCATTTTTTATGTGTACATCAAGCTGGTTATAGCAAATTTCCACGCCTGCTTTATCAAATTCTGCTTTAATTTCTTCAAGAACAGTCCATTTTGTCTGCCAAAAATATTCTGTTTCAACCCAGAATCTCAATCCAATCTGAACAGAACTATCTGCAAGCTCAGACACAAACACCTTTACTGGCTCGTCAGTAATGATATGATCCTGCTTTTCTGCAATTCGAAGCATAATTTCCTTTGCTCTTTTAATATTGGCATCATAGCTGATTCCTACAGTCTCATTAAACATACGACGTGTCATAGCTGTATTATTTGTGATTGTGGTGGCAGCTAAAGTACCATTTGGGATCTGGACTGTACGACCATCTATCATCTTCAGAGTGGTGTAAATAATGTTGATTCGCTCAACAGTACCCTCCTGGCTGGTTGCATGCTCGATAATATAATCTCCCACTCTAAATGGATGCATCAATAAAATCAGAATACCACCTGCGAAGTTTGACAACGCCCCCTGCAAAGCAAGACCAATTGTCACACCAAGACCAGCCACTGCAGCTGAAATAGAAGTGGTTGTCACACCAAATAAGCCCAAAATAATAGTGAACAGAATAATGTAAAGAATCCATCTAAGCACAGACTCAAGAAACGTCTCTACACCTGTGTCCACATCCTTGAGGCTCATTGCTCTATGAAACAGCTTTATAATCCCCTTTATAATCTGGGAGCCTATAATAAAAACAACAATAGAAAGTACTACACTCCAGCCAAAACTCCAGAATTTTGGAATCATCCCTTCTAGCTGCTGTTGTATTACTCCCTTTTGAATATCCTCAACTAATTCTTCCGCTGTAACCGTCTCTATTGTAGTACTATCCACAAACTTTTCCTCCATTCGTTACAATCCGTAATATTATAGCATATAATCCCAACGTTTGCATAAAACAAAGAGAACAAAAAAAGGAGAGCATTGCTCTCCTGGGTTTTAGATTTTGTGGATGAATAATCCGCTGCGAAGCTTTGGTTCAAACCATGTAGATTTTGGTGGCATTAAAAGGCCGGCGTCTGCAACAGCGAATAGTTCCTCGATGCTTGTAGGATACATTGCAAAGGCTATTTTGCAGTCTGAGGCAAGACGACGCTCCAGTTCTTCAAGCCCACGGATGCCTCCTACAAAGTCGATTCTGTCGTCAGTCTTTGGGTCATCGATACCAAGAAGTGGCTCAAGAATCAGATTTTGAAGAAGTGATACATCTAAGCCTTCTACCGGATCATCATTTTTAAATTCAGGTTTCACCTGACAAAGATACCAGGTATCCTGAAGCAACATACTCCACTGCCCTTTTGCCTTTGGACGAATTGGAGAATCAGATGTCTCGATAATATCCACAATTGTGTCGATTTCTTCAAGAAATTCTTCTGGCGCAAGTCCATTTAAGTCTTTTACAATGCGATTGTAATCAAAGATCTTTAACTCATCATCAGGAAATAGCACTGACAAGAAATAATTAAAATCTTCTTTACCTGTAAACTGCGGATTTTCCTGACGACGTTTTAAACCTACTTTTACTGCACTGGCTGCACGATGATGACCATCAGCAATGTAAATGCTTTCCATTTTTTCAAAAGCTGTAGCTATCAGTGCCATGCTCATCATATCATCAATAATCCAACACCTGTGAGTAATTCCATCTTCAGATGTAAAATCGTAAAGAGCAGGACGGGTTTTTGTCTTTGCCACTATGCCTGCAATTGTATCATCCGAACGATAGGCCAAAAAAATTGGTCCTGTCTGAGCACTGCAGGTATCTACGTGACGTATTCTATCCTGTTCCTTTTCAGCTCGAGTATTTTCATGCTTTTTTATTACACTATTTTGATAATCATCAATAGATGCACATGCTACAATTCCCGTCTGAGAACGTCCATCCATAATCAATTCGTAAAGATAGTAAAAAGGTTTATTATCCTGAATGAAACGTCCCTCAGCTATCCACTGATTCAACATTTCAGATGCCTTGTTATACACAACATCTGAATACATGTCTACATCCTCTGGAAACTGTGTTTCTGGTCTATCAATAGCCAAAAAAGATTTAGGTTGTTCCTTTACCTTTTCATAAGCCTCTTTTCGATTATAGACATCATAAGGAAGGGCTGCTATTACAGCAGCCTCTTCCTTTGATGGTCTTATAGCTTTAAATGGTATTATATGTGCCATTTTTATTTAACCACCCTCACTTTAATTACACCGTCAACCTTCTTGATTTCCTCAACAACAGCATCTGTAAGCTTTGTTCCAAGATCAAGAAGTGTATATGCGAAATCTCCACGACTCTTATTTGTCATATCATCTACGTTGATATTTTCTTTACTGAGAATTGTTGTAAATGAAGCAATAAGACCTGCCTTATTCTTGTGGAGAATAGCAACACGGGACTCAGCCTGGCAAACACCCATATCACAATCAGGATAGTTTACAGAGTGGCAAATGTTTCCATTTTCCATGTAGTCCATAACTTCCTTAACTGCCATAATTGCACAGTTATCCTCAGCTTCCTCTGTAGAAGCGCCAAGGTGAGGAGTACAAATAACTCCCTTCTTACCAGCTGTTGTAGGATTTGCGAAATCTGTCACGTAATGGCGAACCTTGCCTGCCTCAATTCCATCAATAACTGCCTGCTCATCAACAAGAAGATCACGAGCAAAATTAAGAATTACTACGCCCTTCTTCATAAGCTGAACAGCCTCTTTATTAATCATACCCTTTGTAGAATCAAGAAGAGGTACATGAACTGTGATGAAATCACACTCTCTATAAATATCTTCTACGTTTGTTACATGCTTAACATTGCGAGAAAGATTCCATGCAGCATTAACTGAAATGTATGGATCGTAACCCATTACTTCCATGCCAAGATGTGTAGCATCATTTGCTACCTTTACACCAATCGCTCCAAGACCGATAACGCCAAGCTTCTTGCCAGCAATTTCTGTACCAGCAAAAGCCTTCTTTGCCTTTTCTGCAGTCTTTCCGATATTCTCGTCATCCTTGTTTTCAAGAACCCAATCGATTCCGCCAACAATATCACGAGACGCAAGAAGCATACCAGCAAAAACAAGCTCCTTTACACCATTAGCATTTGCACCTGGTGTGTTGAATACAACAATACCTGCCTCTGCACACTTATCAAGAGGGATGTTATTAACACCAGCACCTGCTCTTGCAATACATGAAAGCTTGCTGCCAAGCTCCATATCATGCATAGCTGCTGAACGAACTAAAGCAGCATCAGCATCACCAATATTTTCAACCTTTTTATAGTCTGTAGAAAAATTTGTAAGTCCCTTATCTGAAATTGGGTTCAAGCAATTATATGTAAACATTAAGCATTTTCCTCCTCAAACTTCTTCATAAACTCAACAAGCTTTTCTACACCTTCGATTGGCATAGCATTGTAGATAGAAGCTCTCATACCACCTACAGTTCTGTGGCCCTTAAGGTTTACAAATCCTGCTGCAGTAGCCTCCTTTACAAACTTGGCATCAAGCTCTTCATCACCAGTAACGAATGGCACATTCATAAGAGAACGATCTTCCTTTCTCACTGTACCCTTGAAAAGCTTTGATGAATCAAGGTAATCATATAAAATCTTAGCCTTCTTTTCGTTAAGCTCCTTCATAGCTGAAAGACCACCGTTCTTTAAGAGCCACTTGAACACCTTTCCACAGATATAGATATCGTAGCAAGGTGGTGTATTGTAAAGGCTGTCATTGTCTGCCTGTGTCTTGTACTTAAGCATTGTTGGTGTGCCTGGAAGTACATCATCGCGGATAAGATCCTCACGGATAATTACGATAACCATACCAGCTGGGCCTACATTCTTCTGAACGCCACCATAGATGATGCCATACTTTGAAACATCAACTGGCTCAGAAAGGAAGCAAGAGCTAACGTCTGCAACTAAGTCCTTGCCCTTTGTATTTGGAAGAGTTTTGAACTTTGTGCCATAGATTGTGTTGTTCTCGCAAATATATACATAGTCCATATCATCTGTGATTGGAAGGTCTGAACAGTCTGGAATATAGCTGAAGGTTTCGTCTGCTGAAGATGCAAGCTCCACTGCCTCACCATACATCTTTGCTTCCTGGAATGCCTTCTTTGCCCACTGTCCAGTGATGATATAACCAGCCTTCTTGTTCTTCATCAGGTTCATAGGAATTGCTGCAAACTGCTGGCTTGCTCCGCCCTGAAGGAAAAGAACCTTATAGTTATCAGGGATGTTCATAAGAGTTCTGATATCAGCTTCTGCATCCTTGATGATTTCGTCAAATACCTTTGAACGGTGGCTCATCTCCATAACTGACATACCACAGCCCTTATAATCAAGCATCTCCGAAGCTGCTTCCTTAAGAACCTCCTCTGGTAAAACTGCTGGTCCTGCACTAAAATTGAAAACTCTGCTCATTACACTAAATCTCCTTAATCTTCTTTAAAAAACTCGTTAATAGGTGCTCCCGGTGCTACCATTGGCCATACCTTATCGTCACTGTCGATGATACAGTCAATAAGCACTGGCTTCTCGGATCGGAGTGCCTCCGACAATGCCGACTTGAACTCATCTTGAGTTGTAACTCTAATTCCGGTTGCTCCCATTGCTTCTGCGAGCTTTACATAGTCAACCCCATCATCAAGTACGGTTGCAGAATAGCGCTTCTCATAGAAAAGTGTCTGCCACTGTCTAACCATACCAAGAACATGGTTGTTCACTACTATTTCAATAAGAGGTAGCTTTTCACGTGCCGCTGTAGCCATCTCATTCATATTCATTCTAAAGCAGCCATCACCTGCAAAGTTGATAACTGTTTTGTCTGGGTTGCCTGTCTTTGCACCAATAGCAGCGCCAAGACCATAGCCCATTGTTCCAAGACCACCTGATGTAAGAAGCTGATGTGGCTTTTTATACTTGTAAAACTGTGTAGCCCACATCTGATGCTGCCCTACCTCTGTAGTGATGATTGCATCACCCTTTGTCTGGCGGTATGTCTCGGCCACAATATACTGTCCTGAAAGACCCTCTGTTGGAATCTTTAAAGGATTCTTTTCTGAGAGTTCTTTCACATGCTTCATCCATGTTGCGTGCTTTTGCTCTGTAAGCAGCTTGTTGATTCTGGAAAGAATTTCCTTCACATCTCCCACAATAGCATGATCTGTAATTATATTTTTATTAATCTCTGCTGGATCCACATCAAACTGAAGAATCTTTGCATTAGATGCAAATGTATTTGGATTCCCCAAAACTCTATCAGAAAATCTGGTACCAACAGCAATAAGCAAATCACATTCTGATACAGCAAGGTTGGATGCTTTTGTACCGTGCATTCCAAGCATACCTGTGTATCTTTCATCTGTACCATTAAAAGCACCCTTGCCCATAAGGGAATCGCAAACAGGGGCATCTACCAACTCAACAAATTTTTTAAGATCCTTTGATGCATTTGCTATAACAGCACCACCACCAACAAATATAACTGGCTTCTTTGCAGATTTAATAAGCTTCACAGCCTTTGCCAAAGAATCTTCGGTGATATCCTTCTTTACTCTGCCTGCAGGGATTGGCTTCATTGGCATATATTCGTATTTATTGTTTGGTGCCGTAATATCCTTTGGCACATCAATAAGTACAGGACCTGGTCTGCCGCTTTTTGCAATAAGGAAAGCTCTGCGAATTGTTTCTGCCAAATCCTTAATATCTTTTACAATAAAATTGTGCTTAGTAATAGGAAGTGTGATTCCTGCTATGTCAATCTCCTGGAATGAATCCTTGCCAAGCAAAGGCAGGGTAACGTTACATGTAATTGCCACCATAGGAACTGAATCCATGTGGGCTGTAGCGATACCTGTAACCAGATTTGTTGCTCCAGGACCTGAAGTCGCAAAGCACACTCCAACCTTTCCAGTTGATCTTGCGTAGCCATCAGCTGCATGAGCAGCCCCTTGCTCATGGCTTGTAAGCACGTGATGAATCTCGTTGCTATGCTTATAGAGTTCATCGTATAGATTCAGGATAGCGCCACCTGGATAACCAAATACGGTGTCAACTCCCTGTTCCTTTAAACATTCTATAATTATTTCTGAACCACTAAGTAACATATCTTTTACCTTTCTCGTATCTTTTTACGCTAGTTACGTCAACAAGCGTAAATAATTAAGCGGCTAGACAACCTTGGCTGCCGCGAATTATAACTCTGGTGTACGAAGGATTGCACCACGATTTCCTGAAGTAACCTGAGCGGCGTAACGACGAAGGTAGCCTGTTGTAACTTTTGGCTCACGTGGCTGCCACTTTGCTTTACGAGCAGCAAGCTCCTCATCAGATACTTTTAATGTCATGGTGTAATTTGGAATATCAATAGCGATAATATCGCCCTCTTCCACAAGTGCAATTGGCCCGCCTACAGCTGCCTCTGGTGACACATGTCCGATAGAAGCTCCACGGCTGGCGCCTGAGAATCGTCCATCTGTGATGAGAGCAACTGATGAGCCAAGTCCCATACCAGCAATTGCTGATGTAGGGTTGAGCATCTCTCTCATACCAGGGCCACCCTTAGGTCCTTCATATCTAATAACTACCACGTCGCCCTCAACAATTTTTCCACCTTTGATTGCTGCAATAGCATCCTCTTCTGAATCAAAGACTCTTGCTGGTCCTTCGTGAACAAGCATCTCAGGAACAACCGCGCTTCGTTTTACGACTGAACCATCTGGAGCAAGATTTCCCTTGAGAACTGCAAGTCCTCCAGTCTTTGTATATGGATTGTCCACAGGTCTGATTACCTCTGGGTTTCTGTTTACTGCATTTTTGATATTTTCGCCAACTGTCTTTCCTGTAACAGTCATACACTCTGTGTTAAGAAGTCCGATATCTGCAAGCTCCTTCATTACAGCCCAAACACCACCAGCTTCATTAAGATCCTCCATATATGTAGGGCCAGCTGGTGCAAGATGGCAGAGATTTGGAGTCTTTTCTGAAATAGGATTTGCAAACTCAATATCAAAATCAAAACCAATCTCATGAGCGATAGCTGGAAGATGAAGCATTGAATTTGTAGAACATCCAAGCGCCATATCAACTGTAAGTGCATTTAAAATAGCATCCTTTGTCATAATCTGGCGTGCTGTAATGCCCTTATTGTACATATCCATAACAGCCATACCTGCATGCTTTGCAAGACGAATTCGTTCAGAATAAACTGCTGGGATTGTGCCGTTTCCTCTAAGTCCCATACCAAGAGCCTCTGTAAGGCAGTTCATAGAATTAGCTGTGTACATTCCTGAACAGCTTCCGCATGTTGGACAAACATTTTCTACATAATTCTCAACATCTTCTTCTGTCATTGTGCCTGCTGCATATGAACCAACTGCCTCAAACATAGACGAAAGAGAACGCTTTTGACCACCTACATGTCCAGCCAGCATAGGGCCGCCTGAAACAAATACTGTAGGAAGATCAAGACGAGCTGCTGCCATTAAAAGTCCTGGCACATTCTTGTCACAGTTTGGAACCATTACAAGGGCATCAAACTGATGAGCAAGAGCCATACACTCTGTAGAATCAGCAATTAAATCTCTTGTTACAAGGGAATATTTCATTCCGATATGTCCCATTGCAATACCATCGCATACAGCAATAGCTGGGAAAACAACTGGAACACCGCCTGCCTCAGCAACACCAAGCTTAACGGCATCCACGATTTTATCGATATTCATATGGCCTGGTACGATTTCATTGTAAGAAGATACGATACCAACCATTGGCTTTTTCATTTCTTCGGCTGTGAAGCCAAGTGCATTAAACAAACTTCTTGCAGGTGCCTGTTGCATACCTGCTCTTGCATTGTCACTTCTCATTTATTGACTCCTCCTAATCTATAATCCGCCTGTCACGGCCACAAGCCTTAGTATTTCTCCGCTCATCTAACACGATTCGCTTGAGAAATCTAAGAGCTTGTTTCCTACAGGCTCATCTCAATTCTATAAACGTTCTACGATTAAATCGCCCATCTCGGAAGTTCCGACCTGCTTTACGCTTGAGCCATCGCGAGGCATGATGTCGATGGTACGATAGCCATCCTTGAGAACCTTTTTAACTGCGTTTTCGATTGCGTCTGCCTCTGCGTCTAAATCGAAGCTATATCGAAGCATCATAGCTGCAGAAAGAATAGTTGCAATTGGGTTTGCAATGCCCTTTCCTGCAATATCAGGTGCACTGCCGCCTGAAGGCTCGTATAGACCAAACTTTGTATCATTTAAAGATGCTGATGAAAGCATTCCAATTGAACCGGTAACCATAGAAGCTTCATCAGATAAAATGTCTCCAAACATATTCTCTGTAAGAATTACATCGAACTGACGAGGATCCTTTACAAGCTGCATTGCACAGTTATCAACAAGCATATGCTCATATTCAACTTCTGGATAATCCTTTGCAACCTCTTCAACTATTTTTCTCCAAAGTCTGGAAGAATCAAGAACGTTTGCCTTGTCTACTGATGTAACCTTTTTGCGGCGCTTAAGAGCTATATCAAAGCCACGTTTTGCAATTCGGCGAATCTCCGACTCACTGTAGGTAAGGCTGTCACGAGCAACAAGCTGACCATCTTCTTCTACTGTGGAACGTGTGCCAAAGTAGAGACCTCCTGTAAGCTCTCTCATAATCATCATGTCGAAGCCATCACCAATGATGTCATCTCTAAGTGGGCAAGCTTCCTTTAATTCCTCATATAGGTATGCAGGACGAAGATTTGCAAATAGATTAAGGCTCTTTCTGAGCTTTAAAAGACCTGCCTCTGGACGCTTGTCTGCTGGAAGCTTGTACCATGGACTGGTAGATGTGTTACCTCCGATTGACCCCATTAATACTGCGTCCGATGCTAGAGCCGCCTGAATGGCTTCCTCTGTAAGAGGCTCTCCACATGCGTCAATAGAACATCCTCCCATAAGAATTTCAGTGTAATTAAATGTATGTCCAAATTTCGCTCCAACACCATCAAGAACCTTAATTGCCTCAGTCACGATTTCTGGACCAATTCCGTCGCCTCTAATTACGCCAATATTAAAATTCATAAGCATTCCTTCCCGATTTCCTAGTTCTAGTAATTCTGTCTGCCTAGACCTTGTGCTGTATATTTATAATCAGCTAACAAGAAGTCTATACAATTCATTCAAAAACGATACAAATTCTACTAATACTCTCTATTAGTAATTTTGTTTTTAACATTTTAGTACACTAAAGCATGAAATTCAAGTTGACTGATGTCTTTTTAATAACTTTGACAAAATAGCCTAAATACTTCTAAAATAGAACTACAGAGTTAGTGAACTTTACTACTTTAAAGTATAAAAATGAGGTTGACATGACATCAAAAGAGAAGGTTTTAGAATTTCTTGAATCCAATAAAGATAGCTATATCTCCGGAGAAGCAATGGCCAAAGCCATTGGGCTTTCCAGAAACGCTATATGGAAAGCCATAAACGAACTTAGAAAAGCCGGATATAGCATTGATGCAGTGAGTAACAAGGGCTATATGCTATCCCAGAAAAACGATATCCTATCTTCTGCCGGCATTTATTCTTATCTTACAAATGAAGCCAAGAGCATATTTGTAAATCAGGAAGATATGCTTCGCATTTACGATACTACAATTTCCACTAACAGATTGGCAAAGGAACAGGCAATAGCAGGTGCAAAACATGGCACAGTTATACTTTCAAAGGAACAATCTGAGGGCCGTGGCCGACTAGACCATAGCTTTTTCTCTCCAAACGGAGGCATATATATGAGCATTATTATGACTCCAAATCACCTGCCATTTTCAGATCCAAAATCCATCACTGCATTTACCGGTGTATCAGTCTGTGATGCTATAAACGAACTTACTGGGATTAATCCCAAAATAAAGCCTGTAAATGACCTGTTTGTTGATGGTAAAAAAATTTGTGGAATACTGGTGGAGTCTGGCGCCGAATTTGAAACCGGTCACCTTCAATGGATTGTTATTGGAATAGGAATAAATTTCGATTCAGATATTATGACTTTCCCAGAAGAATTGAGAGAAGTGGTTGGCAGCCTATTTGCTCCCGGACAAGCCACTATTACAAAAAATCAGCTGGCAGCAACCATCATTAGCAAGCTTCTTGCCATTGATAGCTGTGTACCAGCTGACATTATTAACGAATATAATAATAGGCTCATTTCTATATAGTCTATGCTAATAAGACGTAGCCTATATGTATGTCATTCCATATTATAAAGTTGCCAATCTTTCAAGAATGGCAATACAAGCTTCCTCACCAAGCTCAGCAGAATTAAGGATTAAATCAAAATACTCTGATGAACCCCATTTTTCTCCTGAGTGAAGCTGGAAGAATTTCTCACGCTTTTTGTCGAACTTTCTCATGACCTCATCAGCCTTTGCAGCTTCTATCTTTTCTACAGATACAGCTCTACCCTTTCTAAACTGATCGTCAGCTGTGATAAACACCTTTAAGCACTTCTTATCCTTTAAAATAGCGCTAGCACAACGGCCAACAAACACGCATCCTGGCTGCTCTGCGGCTTCAAGAATAATCTCCACCTCTGTGTTGAAGATTTTTTCCTCCATTGAAAGGTTTTCACCTGGTGCCTTAAAAAATGGCTTTATAGGAGTTTGCTCATCCATTGTAGATACCTGGTCGTAAGATAGTCCCATGCGCTTACAAGTCTCCACAACCACACCTCTATCGTACAAACGATAATTTAGGCGTTTTGCAAGCTTTTCAGCGATTTCATGTCCACCACTACCGTATTTACGTTCAATGCAAATAAAATCATACATAAAAGAGCCCCTCCTTATTGAATTATAAACTAGGTTTCAATACATCAGTTACGATTAACTTGTTATCCTTCCCTACAAATGCTATATCATAGTTGTGAAACATTACTCTGAATTCCCTTTCCTTTTTTCTATCATATGCAGCTCTAGGATCTTGTTGAAGCAGCTCCACTGCAGCCTGACGGATATTTTCTGGAAGTTTTTCAATCAATTCATCCGAAAATTCTACATCCACTTGATTTTCTTTGGAAAGTGAATCTGTAAACCCTCCGCGAGCTTCTGGATGGGCATCAGCATATGGGATATATGGCTTGATATCATAAATTGGAGTGCCATCCAACATATCCACCCCTGAAACGTAAATTACAGGGCCCAAGTTTGAATCCTGTTCCACCTCCACAAGCTTCACCGAAGATAGACCTATATTGTTTGGTCTAAATGGAGCTCTGGTAGCGAAGACCCCCATGTGCTTTTCTCCTCCAAGCCTTGGCGGCCTGACTGTTCCGCCTTCCAATGGCTTGTTTTTTGAAAAGCCCCAAAGCAACCACAAATAGTCGTAATCCGTGATTCCCTCGATAAATGTTGGGTTCCTGTACTCAGGTTCGAAAACTATGCGTCCTATTTCACTAACTAATCCACTTTGTCTAGGTATACCAAATTTTTGTGTAAATCCTGTGTTTATATATGCTATCTCTTTTAATTCCATAAAATTATCACTTATTTAATAAAAATGGGTAGCACACTAAACTCATGTACTACCCAAAAATATTGTCATACTAACTTTATTTACTTGCCGTCGTAAGAAACTACGGATGCGACGTCGTATTTTGCAAGCTTCTCGCGTCCGTTGAGTCCCTTAAGCTCCATAAGGAACACAATTTTGGCAACTTCGCCACCAAGCTGCTCAACAAGCTCACAGGCTGCCTCGATTGTACCACCTGTAGCAATAAGATCATCTACGATAACAACCTTCTGTCCTGGCTTTACAGCATCCTTGTGCATTTCGATTGTAGCTGTACCATATTCAAGATCGTATGTTTTCTCTATAGTTTCGCATGGAAGCTTGCCCTTCTTACGAATAAGCACAAATGGCTTTCCAAGTGCATACGCAAGTGGCGCACCGAAAATAAAGCCACGGCTCTCAGCTCCTGCTATAACATCACAATCAACACCCTCAAGAAGCTTCTTCATCTCGTCGATTGCGAGCTTGAAGCCGTCTGCATCCTGAAGAATGCTTGTAACATCTCTAAACATAATACCTGGCTCTGGAAAATCCGGAATAGTTCTTATGTAGTCTTCTACTTTTTTCATTTAAAACTCCTTCTAAATGTAAAGCACCATATTTTTCCATTCAGGAAGGTGCAAACAATAGTTGGATAAATAGGCATTATCCTTATTAATTATATAGGTTTTATTTCATTTTTACAAGTGGGGCTAAATACAGTTTCAAACATAGTAAAAATGGGGCCCCGAAGGACCCCAATTTGTGGATAGTACCGTTAAAGTACCGATGCGTTTGGCCACGCTAACTACTGAAGAAGTGAAAGAACACCCTGTGTTGACTGATTTGCTTGAGCGAGCATTGACTGGCCTGCCTGAGCAAGAATATTGTTCTTGCTGTATGTAACCATTTCATCAGCCATATCTGTATCACGAATTCGAGATTCAGATGCTTCTGTGTTCTCTACTACATTATCAAGATTTGCGATTGAGTGCTCGAGTCTGTTTTGTATAGCACCAAGACCTGATCTTTGAGCAGATACCTTTGCAAGGGCGTCTGCGATTGAGTCGATTGCGTAAGTTGCTGCCTTACCTGTGGCGTCACTAACGTTTAGTCCCTGGATGCCAAGTGCTGTTGCGCTCATGCATTCGATTGTTACACCAATCTTGTTTGTCATATCAGCATCAGAGCCAACATGAAGATTGAATGAAAGGTCTTTCTGGACTGTTGCTGAACCTTTTTCGATTCTGAACTCTACCTTTACAGGTGGATCTGTCTTCACATCATCTGGCAACTTACCATTTACTTTATCAGTGTCCTGTGTTGGATCTGTATCATCGAATGTATTATCACCTATCTTTGCAGTTGGAATTTTGATGATTGAATCACATCCAATTGATGAAGCTGCTCTAAGTTCATTTGCCATAAGCTGATATGCCTTCGCTGCTGTAATAACTGTTGCATCCTTGTCATCAACACCATCATCTGGTTCCTTCGCGTCTGCTGTGCTGAATAAAACTGCAACCTTACCATTGTACTCAATTGTTGAGCCCTGGCTTGCGAACTTGTTAAGGTGTGATGCCTTAACCTCTGATGTATAAGCGTTAGTCTCAGTAGAAATAGTAAATGACTTACCATCAATCTTTACTACTTCACCTACTGTAAGATGAGGTTCAGCACTTTCCTCTGCAGATGTTCCTAGAACAGTTAAGGCATTTGCTAACTGGGTAGTAGGATCATCACCTCCAACACCGATTGTATACTTTGTACCACCAATTGTTACTGTGTCACCCATTGCAAGAGCATTGATGGTGAAAGTAGCTGTTGTTGTGTTCTGTGTAAGTGTGCCTGCAAGACCTGCGTCATGAGCTGCAATAACTTGTGTCTTGGTGCCGTAGTCCCCCTTGAGAAGATAGGTCTCGTTGAACTTTGTCGTTTCAGAAACTCGATCAATCTCAGTTGTAAGCTGTAAAATCTCATCCTGAATAGATGAGCGGTCACTTTCTGAGTTTGTTCCGTTTGCTGCCTGGACTGCCAACTCATTCATTCTCTGAAGCATTGAATGTACCTCTGTAAGGGCACCTTCGGCGGTCTGTACTGCTGAGATACCATCTGATGCGTTTGTTGATGCCTGATCAAGACCTCGAATCTGCTTGCGCATTTTCTCAGAAATTGAAAGACCTGCTGCATCGTCTGCGGCTCTATTAATTCTAAAACCAGATGAAAGTTTCTCAGTAGATTTAGACTGAGCATTTGTTGTAATTCCTAACATTCTTGAAGCATTAGCTGCCTGCATATTGTGTTGTACTACCATAATTTCTACCTCCTTGTAGATACTCTTGTGATTCCATTCATAAGAGATGCGATGAACGCATAACATAAAATTTAAAGTTTCAATGATTAGGAATGCTACATACTTTAGGCTGCATCCGTATCTATATAACAAGGGAGTGACCAACCTCCGCATGCTACCAAAGGAAGAAATCTCACTATTTTCTGAACTGCTTGGTCTCAGAAAATAACGAGCAGTAGTATAACAGCTTTATTAAATTGTAAAGCTACGATTCAGTAGTAACTCTTCCGCGCGATAGATGAAAAATTACCACCTGGAAGGACAACAAAAACTTGATAAATTTAAGTTTACTGTTTCCATCTACTTTAATTATCGGAATAGGGGGGAAAAACTTTAGAACAAAATAGAAAAAAAGAGGACCTCCCGAAGGAAGTCCCCTAATTTACTAGTATTTAAACTAGTCTGCGCGAAACGATTAACTGGATTCTAACTAATCAAAAACTAATTGCTAGATTATCCAAGGATTGATAATACGCCCTGTGTTGACTGGTTAGCCTGTGCAAGCATTGCCTGACCTGCCTGCTGAAGAATGTTATTCTTGCTGTAGTTAACCATTTCATCTGCCATGTCTGTATCACGGATACGTGATTCAGAAGCATTTGTATTCTCAACTACGTTGTCTACGTTAGCGATTGTGTGCTCTAATCTGTTCTGGATAGCACCGAGTGAAGATCTCTGTGCAGATACCTTTGAAACAGCGTCAGCGATTGCATCGATAGCGTATGTAGCAGCTTTACCTGTAGCATCAGCAACATTAAGTCCCTGAATACCAAGTGAAGCAGAGCTCATGTCTGTGATTGTAACGCCAATCTTGTTTGTCATATCAGCGTCAGAACCAACATGAAGGTTGAATGTAAGGTCATTCTGAACTGAAGCCTCACCCTTTGTCATTGTGAAGGTTACTTTGTTGTCCTTCATATCAGCTGGTAACTGGTTATTGTAGTCAGCCTCTTTATATGATGCACTTGTGCCACCTTCATCAATTGATCCTTTAGTTGGCGCTTTAATAACTTCATCTGCTCCAATTGAAGAAGCTGCACGAAGTTCATTTGCAATAAGTTCATAAGCCTTATCAGCTGTGATAAGTGTTGAATCCTTCTCATCAACACCATCTTTAGGACCATCTTCTTTGTTAAATAATGTTACTGACTTACCGTTGTACTCAATTGTTGAGCCCTGGCTTGCAAAGAGATTAAGCTGTGTTGCAGCAACTTCTGATGTATCAGCATTTGTAGTTTTAGCAATAGTAAATGACTTTCCATCAATCTTAACTACTTCACCAATCTCCAAATCATCCTCAGATGTGCCAAGAACTGTAAGACCATTTGCGAGCTGCTTATCAGGATCATCACCAGCTACACCAATTGTGTACTTTGTACCACCGATTGTGTATGTATCGCCCATTGCAAGAGCATTCATTGTAAATGTAGCTGTTGTGGTGTTCTGTGTAAGTGTTCCTGCAAGACCTGCATCATGAGCAGCGATCTTGATTGTCTTTGTACCATAATCGCCCTTAAGAAGATAGGTCTCGTTGAATTTTGTTGTCTCAGCAACACGGTCAATTTCTGTTGTAAGCTGATTAATTTCGTCCTGGATAGAAGAACGATCAGACTCACTGTTTGTTCCGTTTGCTGCCTGTACTGCAAGCTCGTTCATTCTCTGAAGCATTGAGTGAACTTCTGTTAAAGCACCTTCAGCTGTCTGCACTGCAGATACACCGTCCTGAGCATTTGTAGATGCCTGATCAAGACCTCTAATCTGCTTGCGCATCTTTTCTGAAATTGAAAGACCAGCTGCGTCATCAGCTGCACGGTTAATCTTAAAACCAGATGCTAACTTCTCTGTTGACTTAGACTGATTTCCTGCTGTGATGTTGAGCATTCTTGAAGCATTGGATGCTTGCATATTGTGTTGTACTACCATAAAATTCTACCTCCTTGTAGATACTCCCGTGGATTCCTTTCCTGGGAGATGTGATTCGGGTAAATGCTGTGAATCACAACTTTTTTCCCTCGTCACATGTTAACAATTACTAACCGCTATCCAGTAGCTAACTGAATAACTATCTATAATCAACACAGTACTCGCGCGACATACTGCATGACTATCGCTTTATTATTTCTCGTAAATCAAGAAATCAAAACAAACTAGTAGTAAACATAATTAGTATTTAATTGTGAATGTACAATTGATAAATGGAAATAAAAACTTGAAATTATTCATCGATCCTTAACATCCTTGTTCTGTATCGAAATAGATATTTAAATGATGTTTGTAAATCTCAGATAATGAAGTCCTTTTCATTTATCTTTGGTGTGTGCCAGGTAGATAATTTAAATCCTTATCTCATCCTTGCAAATTTAATATCGGATGACTTTCTTAAAACTTAACCCCTTTTTAGAAAATTTTTTATTATTTTTTATTTCATTCTAAATGCTTAGGTCAAGCTTGATTTATGGGGGTGTTATTTTTGCCCCTCATCACCCTTGCAATCTATATATCGGAAGCTCTGTTATAAACTTAACCCCTTTTTAAAAAAATTTTATTTTTATATCTAAAAATATTATTTTCCCTGTCTGCACACCCAAAAAGGACCTCCTTTATAATGAAGGAGGCCCTTGAATTAAGCTTATATTTCTAGTCACGGGAAAATTGGTTAATTATTCTTGAATGTTTCATTTAAATCATTCTCAAGAATTCTACACTATTAAATTATGGTTTCTCTACCCCAAGATAGAAAGTACTCCCTGAGTAGACTGGTTAGCCTGAGCAAGCATAGCCTGACCTGCCTGAGCAAGAATATTGTTCTTGCTGTAGTTAACCATTTCTTCTGCCATATCTGTATCACGGATACGTGACTCAGATGCATTTGTATTCTCAACTACGTTGTCTACGTTTGCAATTGTGTGCTCTAATCTGTTCTGAATAGCACCAAGCGAAGATCTCTGTGCAGATACCTTTGAAACAGCGTCAGCGATTGCATCGATAGCATATGTAGCAGCCTTACCTGTAGCATCAGAAACGTTAAGTCCCTTAATACCAAGACCTGTAGAGCTCATATCTGTAATTGTAACTCCAATCTTATTTGTCATGTCAGCATCAGAACCAACATGAAGGTTAAATGTAAGGTCATTCTGAACTGTAGCTTCACCCTTTGTAAGAGAGAACTCAACAGTCTTATCTTTTACATCGGTAGGCATCTTTCCATTTGAATCAGTTGCATTAGCTGCTGCTGATGCAGTTCCAGTACCAACTTTAATTGTTCCATCTTTAACAGCTGTTGTTGCTCCAATGTTTGAAGCAGCCTTAAACTCATTCAAAATAAGATTATATGCCTTTTCCTCAGTAATAAGCTGTCGATTATTCTTATCAACACCATCACTAGGAGCCTTACCTGATGCTTCACTAAATAATGTTACAGACTTTCCATTGTACTCAATAGTAGATCCCTGACCAGCAAATGTGCCAATCTCATCTTTCTTTACTTCTGCTGTATCAGAATTTGTTTTATCAGCAACTGTAAATGACTTACCATCAATCTTAATTACTTCGCCATCATCAAGATTGTCTGCACCTAATACTTTAAGTGCATTTTCAAGTTGCTTTTCCTTGTTATCTCCAGAAACACCAATTGTGTACTTTGTTCCACCAATTGTATAGCTGTCGCCCATTGCCAACTGATTCATTGTAAATGTAGCCTTTGATGTATTCTGAGTAAGTGTTCCATCAAGACCTGCATCATGAGCTGCAATTTTGATAGTCTTTGTGCCATAGTCACCTTTTAATAGGTATGACTCGTTAAACTTTGTTGTCTCAGCAACACGATCGATTTCAGTTGTAAGCTGGTTAATTTCATCCTGGATAGAAGAACGATCTGACTCACTGTTTGTTCCGTTTGAAGCCTGAACTGCAAGTTCATTCATTCTCTGAAGCATTGAATGAACTTCTGTAAGAGCACCTTCAGCTGTCTGCACTGCAGAAACACCATCCTGTGCATTTGTAGAAGCCTGAGAAAGACCTCTAATCTGCTTACGCATCTTTTCTGAAATTGAAAGGCCAGCTGCATCATCTGCTGCGCGGTTAATCTTAAATCCGCTTGCCAACTTTTCAGTTGATTTTGCCTGGCTTCCAGAAGTGATGTTAAGCATTCTTGAAGCGTTACTTGCCTGCATGTTGTGTTGTACTACCATATATCTACCTCCTTGTAGAAAGTTTCCGAGAATCCTTTCCCGGAAAGTGCCAAACGCACCCTTGGTTAATAAATACCCCTGGCTTATGTTTTAAACATAAAGCCCTTAACCAACAGTACTCCCGTGATATACTGTCCTGTTATCACGTTATAAAAAATTACCTTACAGATGCTCGCTCATTCATCTGTAACATTATAATAACATCTTTTTCTGAAATTAACAGATATTTCACTAAATGTTCATACTTTTAGGGTTAACTTTCTTTCGAAATTCACGACAGATTTTTCCTTGCAACAACTAAAAAAAGCATACTCCGGAACAAATCCTAGAGTATGCCTCTTCTTTTAATGACTTCTCATGACCCACTTAATAAAAAAGCCCAAAAGAACCACTGTATTTACTTGTCTTTAAAAGTCACCCCTGTTCTAATCTGACTTTATCGATCCTTACCATATATATATGTGGCAAAATAAATCACGCTTGCCACTATTACAATCATTGGACCTGTTGCCATATCTGTGAAGTAAGAAACAAACAAACCGCACACACCAGAGAACACACTAAAGATAATAGAAAAGTAAGTGTACTCTCTAAAGTTCTCTGAAATATTTCTACTGCTTGCTGCTGGCAAAATCAGTAACGCATTAATAAGAAGGATTCCAACCCACTTTATAGAAAGCATTACAAGAAGTGCAATCAGCACTGCAAAAGCATCTTCCATCACTCTAACAGAAATACTACGGCTTTTTGCAAGTGTTGCATGAATACTAATCGCTGTAAGTCTATTGATGCTGATGCACCAAAAAACCATAATCACTACAAACAAAATCACCAGCTGAATTATTTCCTTTACAGTGATAGATAAAATATCACCTACCAAGATTGCAGAATAATTGCTGAAGCTTCCTCCTCTGGAAAGAATCGCAAGGCCAAGCGCAGTAGCGCAGCTGGCAAAAACCGAAATCAAGGTATCAGAAGAACTTAAGCCCTTTCTACTTATATAATTAAGAAGAAGTGCAAAACAGATTCCAAATATTATCATTGAGACTGTGGTATTTGAAATCCCCATTATCACTCCTGCCGCAATTCCTGTAAGTGCTGAGTGACCAAGAGCATCGCTGAAATATGCCATACGCTTTTGGACAATCATAGTGCCTACTGTACCAAAAAGTGGAGAAATCAGAAGAATGGCTATTGTAGCCCTAATCATAAAGGTGTAACTAAACATTTCGCTAAACATTGTCAGTCACCTCCTTGCTCTTCTTTTCAGTATCTGCCCCTTCTTTATTCAAAGCTGTTGTACCCGATGAGGCACCTTTTGTGCTATCCAATTTCCCGGTAGCTCCATTTCCGAAAACAGATTTGAAAGCATCTGTTTCATATACAAGCCTTGGACGTCCGGCTGCTGTAACAGTCTTGTCTATAAGAATTACATTATCTGCATATTTGTATACATAATCCAAGTCATGACTCACAAGAATGATTGCCAAATCGTGAGTCTCCTTTAAGTATTTCATCTTCTCATAGAAAGCATCCATACCATTTTTATCAATTCCAGAAACAGGCTCATCTAATAATAGAAGGTTTGGTGTATCATGCACCGCCATAGCTAAAAGCACTCTCTGAAGCTGTCCGCCGGAAAGTGTACCTACTGGCTGATCTATAAGCTCTGCTACATCAAACTCTGCCAAAGCTTCTCTTACATGCTCATGTTCCTTTTTGCTATTAAAAAGGATTGGTAGCTTTCCTGTAAATGACTGGAACAAATCATACACAGAAAGAGGTGTTGTCCTGTCGATATTAACGGTTTGTGGCACATACCCTATCTTTAGACTAGGCATGTTGTTATTCATTTTATTTTTGAATTGAATCTCGCCAGTATATGGCACTTCACCAAGAATAGCCCTGACAAGCGTAGACTTGCCCGCTCCATTTCTACCGACGATAGCTGTCATTTGTCCACAATGCACATGCAAATTGATATTGCTCAATACCTGCTGGTCACCAAACGCCACACCCAAGTTATTAAATTTTATGCAGTGAAAACCACATGGAATTATTTTTTTCATGTTTTATAAAGCTTCTTTTATTTTCTTATAATTTTGATTCTGTATAGTAATATATGAAGACGCATCATAAGAACCATGTACTAATGTCTCAAGATACACCACCTTGGCATCAGTCTGTTCTTCGATGAGCTTTCCCATAGCATTGCCATAGTCATATTCGGCAAAGACAATTTTAATATCATTATCCTGAATAGCCTGAATAAATTCACTAACCTCTCCAGCACTAACCTGACGCTCCTCATCAAGATCCATTGAAACGGCGACATTTGCTCCTAGAGACTGTGCTGTATACGAAAAAGCCTCATGAAGAACTGCAACATTAGAGCCTGACAATGTCTTTTCAAGCCCCTGTTTGTCAATTTCAGCATTAAGATTATTAGTATATGAAAGATAATTATTTGAAATAGGAGTTTCTTCCCTATTTAAATTTTCTCCCATAAGCTCATTTGCAATAGCAGCCACCTGCATTTCAAATAATCTTTCATCCATCCAGATGTGGCTATTAGCACCATGTTCATGATGATGTTCGTGAGACTCTTCATGAGCTTCTTCAGAAACGCTTTCATCTTCATGATGCTCTTCCTCATGAGCCTCTTCATCTTCTTCCTCTTCTTCAATAAGAAGATCAGATGCCTCACCTAATGAATGCTCGATATATTCATAGGTATCGATGATTTTAAGATTCGGATAAGCCTCCATTACATCCTCAAGGTATCCTTCCATTCCCCCACCATTGACTACAAGAATATCTGCCTTTGAAAGCTTCTTCATATCCTCTGTTGTCAGCGTGTAATCATGAAGACATCCAGTAGTTGGTTGGGAAAGATTTTCCACGGTATATCCTTCTGTAGAACCAACCACATTTAATGTAGCAATATATACAGGATTGCAGCTGGTCATAATAAGAATATTATCATCATCTTCTGTATTTTGTTTATTATTATTTTTTACATAAAAAAAAGTGCCGAGACTGCTCACCACCGTGATGGAGATTAGCAGTAGCAGCACAAAAATATATTTATTTTTTTTCATTAGAACCTCTTCATAGGCCATTTATCAATCAAGATCATCAACATCAGAAAGACTGGCTTCATTCTCAATAACCTGATCAAGGAAATCCTGAATAGTATCAAGCCCCTGCTTGGTCTGAGAAGAAAACGGAACAATGATAGTATCCTTTCCTGCCCCAAGCCCTTCACGAAGGATTTTGATTTGCTTGTCCAACTGGCTACGTTTGATTTTGTCTGCCTTGGTAGCAATGACAATTGGATCGTAGCCAACGTAATCCATCCATTCAAACATCTGCTTATCATTTGCAGATGGTGTATGGCGAATATCTACCAAAAGGAACACTGCTCGAATCATGTCTGAAGTATTAAGATATGTCTCTATCATCTTACCCCAGGCTTCTCGTTCCTTTTCAGATGCCTTAGCAAAGCCGTAGCCCGGCAAATCCACAACATAAATTTCATCGTTGATATTGTAGAAATTTATGGTCTGGGTCTTGCCCGGCTGTGCTGATACCCTGGCTAGGGATTTGCGATTCATAACCGCATTTATAAGTGATGACTTGCCTACATTTGACTTGCCAGCAAATGCCACTTCTGGAAGTGTATTCTTTGGAAGTTCGGATGTAGGCCCGCATACTGTTTCAAGATTACAAGAACGAATGACCATTATGCGCTCTTTTCCTTTTTATCTTCGATTGACACAACACTAGAATCCTCATCTCCCTTGTCGATAAGAAGAAGGTTGCTATCAACCATATCTTTTGTAACTGTAATTTCTGTAATTGACTCATCAGATGGCACATGATACATGTGATCCATCATAACAGATTCAACAATTGCACGAAGACCACGTGCGCCAGTCTTTCTTTCGATAGACTTCTTTGCGATTTCACGAAGTGCTTCTTCCTCAAACTCAAGCTTTACGCCATCCATTTTGAAGAGGGCCTGATACTGCTTTGTAAGTGAGTTCTTTGGCTCACGAAGAATACGAATCATATCATCTTCTGTAAGCTCTTTTAAGGATACATTGATTGGCACACGTCCGATAAACTCCGGAATAAGACCAAACTTGATGAAATCCTGTGGAAGAACCTGTTGTAAGAGCTCATCTACCTTTTGGTTGTTTTTATCCTTTACATCTGCGCCAAAACCGATTGCTGACACATTTGTACGCTGTGAAATAATCTTTTCGAGACCTTCGAAAGCACCACCACAAATAAAGAGAATGTTCTTTGTGTCGATAGCAATTGTCTCCTGCTGAGGATGCTTACGTCCACCCTGTGGTGGAACATTTGCAACTGTTCCCTCGATAATCTTCAGAAGTGCCTGCTGTACACCTTCACCTGAAACATCACGAGTAATTGAAACGTTCTCGGACTTCTTTGTAATTTTATCAATCTCGTCAATATATACGATACCGATTTCTGCTTTTTTAATATCAAATTCAGCTGCCTGAATAAGCTTAAGAAGAATATTTTCAACATCCTCACCTACATAACCAGCTTCTGTAAGTGTTGTAGCATCTGCAATAGCAAATGGTACACCAAGCACACGAGCTAATGTCTGAGCAAGGAGTGTCTTTCCTGAACCTGTAGGTCCGAGCATAAGCACATTACTCTTCTGGAGCTCAACATCAATATCTGATGGATTAGCCATAATACGTTTGTAGTGGTTGTAAACTGCAACAGAAAGAACCTTCTTTGCCTCGTCCTGACCGATAACATACTGATCAAGGAATGCCTTCATGTCCTCTGGCTTTTGGAGATTGATTTCGATTGAATCACCATCAGCAGCAGGTGCAAACTCATCAAGCTCCTCCATGATGATTTCCTGACAAATATCTACACATTCATCACAAATAAATGCGCCATTTGGACCTGCAATAAGCTTACGAACCTGATTTTGAGTCTTGCCGCAGAAAGAGCAGCGAATTCTATCATCGTTTCTTGCCATAATAACCTCTAAATAAAATAAATCTATAGTCCCCTAAATAATATATCGACTAATTCTTAGTTTTTCTTTGTAATAATTTCATCAATAAGACCATAGTCGAGAGCTTCCTGTGCATCAAGCCAGTGATCACGCTCTGTGTCTAAGCAAACCTGCTCGTAATCCTTGCCAGTGTTTGCTGCAAGCATACGGTTGAGCTTTTCTCTAGTCTTTAAGATGTTCTTTGCTGCGATTTCGATTTCAGTAGCCTGACCTTTTGCTCCGCCAAGTGGCTGATGAATCATAACCTCTGCATTTGGAAGCGCATATCTCTTACCCTTCTGACCACCTGCAAGAAGGAATGCTCCCATTGAAGCAGCCATACCAATACAGATAGTTGAAACATCACATTTGATGTACTGCATTGTATCGTAGATAGCCATACCAGCTGTAACGCTACCGCCTGGGCTGTTGATATAAAGATGAATATCTTTGCTAGGATCCTCTGATTCAAGGAAAAGAAGCTGTGCAACAGTAAGAGAAGCTGTTGTCTCGTTTACCTCCTCGCCAAGAAATACGATTCTATCCTTTAATAATCTTGAGTAAATATCATAAGAACGCTCACCACGAGAATTCTGTTCAATGACATAAGGAATTGTAGCCATTTTGTGCCTCCTTTAAATTGTAAAATAGACCTGTGCTATTAGCTAATTAACAGCACAAGCCTATTATAATGTTTTTCAAACCCTAATTGTTGGATTTTACAAAATTTTAATACTTTTTAATATGTTAATTACTCAGCATCCTCAGCCTTTGGCTCTTCTTCAGCCTTCTTTGTAGCTTTCTTCTTTGCTGTCTCCTTAACATTGTCCATGATAACAGCGATTGCCTTCTCGATAGCGATATCCTTCTTCATAGACTCTTTCTCGTTCTCACCAACGAGATTCTTAAGCTGCTCAAGCTCCATGCCATACTGCTTTGACATCTCCTCAAGCTTAGCATCAACATCTGCATCTGCTACTTCGATGTTCTCTTCCTTTGCAATAGCTTCAAGTACAAGTGAAGACTGTGTACGTGAAAGTGCATCTGGACGAACCTGATCACGGAATGCATCCATTGTCATGCCTGTAAACTGCATGTACTGCTGAAGTGAAAGACCCTGCTGTGCCATGTTGTTAGCGAAGTCGTTGATCATGTTTTCTACCTGGTAGTCAAGCATAGCGTCTGGGATTTCCATCTCTGAATCCTCAACGATCTTTGCGATAGCTTCGTCTTCCTGTGCACGACGGCCTTCTGCCTTCTTATTGTTCTCAAGGCGCTCCTTAACAGATGCCTTGTACTCATCTACTGTCTCAAACTCTGTAGTATCTGCTACATACTCATCATCAAGCTTTGGAATGTCCTTACCCTTAACCTCGTGGATGTGGCACTTGAATACAGCTGCCTTACCAGCAAGATCCTCTGCATGGTACTCCTCTGGGAATGTAACCTCAACATCAACATCCTCACCAGCCTTGTGACCAATGATCTGATCTTCGAAACCAGGAATAAATGAACCTGAACCAAGCTCAAGGTCGTAGTTCTCGCCCTTGCCGCCTTCGAATGCAACACCATCAACAAAGCCTTCGAAATCGATAACTGCTGTATCGCCCTTTGAAGCCTTGCCAGTCTTTGTAACTGTACGAGCAGCTCTCTCAAGCTCAGCCTTGATTGTCTCGTTTACTTCCTTTGCTGTAACCTTTGAATCGATCTTTGCTACAGAAACGCCCTTGTACTTACCAAGCTTAACTTCTGGCTTAAGAGCAACTTCAGCTGTGTAGATGAAATCCTCACCCTTCTTGAGCTGTGTGATGTCGATCTTTGGCTGTGAAACGATATCAAGCTTAGACTCGTCATAAGCCTGTGGATATGTCTCCTGCATAAGAATATTAGCAGCGTCCTCATAGAAAATCTCTGCACCATACATCTTCTCTACCATGTGCTGAGGAACCTTGCCCTTTCTAAAGCCAGGAACAGAAATGCTGTTCTTCTGCTTGTTATATGCCTTTGTGATAGCCTTATCAAGCTCAGCTGCGTCAACTGTGACTGTAAGCTTTGCCATGTTCTTCTCAAGATTTTCTACCTGTACGTTCATTTACTAATATTCCTCCTCTAATTCATGTATAGGTACGCCTTTACGGCCCATTTTTTACTTTTTTGTCTTCGCAGACCAAAAAATTATATCAGAATTAGTTCTTGTTTTCAATAGCTGAAATCATATCGATTCTTATCTGGTGACGTCCCCCCTGAAATTCAGCTTCAAGAAAGGCCTTTACAATATCTTTTGCAAGCTCACCACCAACAATTCTTGCTCCAAATGCAATCATATTTGCATTGTTGTGCTGACGAATGAGACGTGCTGTAGTTGGCTCTGAACAAACGCCACAACGAATTCCCTTTACTTTATTTGCAGCAAGGGAAATACCAACACCTGTGCCACAGATAAGTACGCCAAGGTCTGCTTCCCCTGATGCTACCATTCTAGCAGCCTTCTCACCATATTCAGGATAATTACAGCTTTCACTAGAATCTGTTCCGATGTTAATAACCTCATGACCAAGGCTTTCGATATACTCCTTGATTTCAAATTTAAGTTCTGGTGCTGCATGATCATTTGCAATTACGATTTTCATTTCTATTCTCCTTTAAAATTATAATAACCCCATTTATTTCAAAGGGACTTTATTGATTTCCTTTCCATAAATCTTGTAGATTCTGTAACCAAGCAAAATAATAGCCTCTAAGAATCGCTTAAGGATAATCTGGATTTCCTCATGCCATTTTTTGACAGGTTTCACCATAACTGAGCGGATGCCTGCACGATTTGCGCCCCATATATCTGTCAGAATCTGGTCACCTACAAAAATAGTGTTTGTCTCATCTGTACCCATCTGTTCCATAGCTTTTTGATACCCCTTAACTCCAGGCTTTCCTGCTTTATATATGTAGGAACAGTATGTAACAGCCTCCTTAAAAGTCTTAACTCTAGGCTCCTTATTGTTTGATAATAGAAGAGCTTCGAATCCAATATCGTGAAGCTCCTTAAAAAGTTTTTTTGCTCTGTCATCAGCTGGTGCATTGTGAGGAACCAGTGTGTTGTCCACATCAAAAATAACCCCTCTGTAGCCCTGCTCATAGAGAGCTTTAAAATCAATTGAATATGTACTATCAATATAGTCTCTTGGATATAAATTTCTTTTACTCATAGGCTCGATTTTACCACAAGTTTGTCTGTATTTACAGCCTGCTTCTTGTCATTAAACGATTTTTAAATAAAAATATTAGCCGCAAGAAGAACTGCTAAAAATGCTAAATTAATAATTGTAAAAACTTTAATATATTTCTTTTTGTCTGCACCATCAATATAACTATACTGCTTGAAGGAAATAAGACTGGCCATAGATGCAATCAGTGTACCAAGTCCGCCAAGGTTTGTTCCCACAATAAGCTTATTGATATTGTCAGTAAATCCAGAGCAAAGAATAGCCGCCGGCACATTGCTAATGAACTGGCTAAGTAAAACAGAAACCACCACTTCATTTAATGACAATAGGCTAGAAATCATCTGGCTAAGAAGTGGCATTCTCTTAATATTTCCAATAAAGATAAATAAAAAGATAAAGGTAAATAATAGAGAATAATCCGGCTTTCTAAGCACTCTTCTATCAAAGATTAATGTAAGAGCTACCACAAGGATTAATCCAATCCAATAAGGCAACACATTCACAACCATTAAAATAGAGATTACAAAAGTAAGTAAGTACATGCCAATCATCAGCTTGTCCTTCTTACCTCTTTCAAAAGTAGATTTTTCCTTCAAGGTAACTGGAGCTTTCTTTACAAATACAACCCCGCAAACCAAAAGAAGCAATAATGAAAGTAAGCTATAAGGAAGCATCAACATGATGAATTGAGATAGCTTCATGTTTGAAAGGGAATATAAATAAAGATTCTGGGGATTACCAAGTGGTGTAAGCATACTACCAAGGTTAGCAGCTACAGTCTCAAGGACAATCACCTTTACAAACAAATCTTTTCTGTTTGAAATAGAAAGGGTAACAATTGAAAATGGTACAAAAGTAAGAAGCGCAACATCGTTAGTAATAAACATACTAAAGAAAAAGCACAAAAGAATAAGCACCAAAGCCACTCCTCTAATGGATGACACGGCTGATACAAGGCTCTCTCCTATCTGTCTAAATACAGATAAACGCTGAAAGCCTGCCATTGTAATCATTAAGGCCAACAAAATGCTTAATGTTCTAAAATCAATATATGAGATGTAGTTTTTATCAGGAACCACAATAAAACTTGATATAACAGAAAGCAACGCCGCCACACAAAGTACTATTTCGTTATTAATAAATCTTTTGATTGAATCCATATTTTCCCTCTTACTTTGCCTTTAGGCTACCTGAATTAGCTTACATCAAATATTTCAAAAGAACAATCTTTTAAAAGCATAAAAAAAAGCACATCCAATGATGTGCTCCTGATATTTGATTATAATGAGAAGTTTTCAGTGCCTCTAACCTGTGTAGGATTAGCAGTTACTTCTGATTTGTTTTGTACAAAGTACTGATAACGGTGGATTACTGAATCCTCTTCCATATCAGATACTGCCTTTTCAACCTGCTTCTTTGCAACTACAAAACCCTCTTTGCTAATTTCAACTGAAGCGGATGGGCCCTCTCCAAATCCAAGCTTTTCTTCTGTAGGGATAGGATTGAATTCTGGTCTGAATTTTGTTTGATTATTCTCATAAAAGCCATCTGATGGGCGAATTCCTGATACGTTCATAACTAATCTTCTTTCTAAACTTTTTGTTTGGTATAAGTTATATCGAACCTAATTCCAAAAAGTTTACCCCTTTTTAATAATGATATTTATCCACTTAATGGAAAATACCGTTGTAGATTTATTCTATTTATCAAGTACTCTCTTGAGCTCTTCCATAAATGTATCTACATCCTTGAACTCTCTATATACTGAAGCAAATCGAACATATGCAACAGCATCTACAGATTCAAGATGTTCCATTACAATTTCGCCAATACGGGTACTTGGTATTTCCTTTTCTTCAAGAGAGAATATTTCTGTCTCAATTTCGTCTACGACCTTTGAAATCTGTGCTGCTGAAACCGGGCGCTTTCTACATGCGATAAGAACACCCTTTTCGATCTTTGTTCTATCGTATGGCTCGCGGTTATTATCCTTTTTGATGACAATCAAAGGAATAGTCTCAACCTTTTCATAGGTAGTAAAACGCTTACCGCATTCTGGGCAAGAACGACGACGTCTAATACTTGTGTTGTCATCTGCTGGTCTTGAATCGATTACACTTGTATCATTGCTACCACAAAATGGACACTTCATATCTTCCTCCACTAAATATAGTCCGCTCAATTATTTCAAGTAAAATACAATATCTAGTGTTATTATATCAGTTTCCATACAAGAAGACAACAAAAAAAGCCCCACGCCATTAGACGTGGGGCTTTGATTAAGCTATGTAAATCTTATGAATAAAGATCAACTAACTTCTTAAGGTGAGCGTAACGCTCCTTAGCTGTCTCCTCGTTGAGTGCGAAGAGTCTCTCAGCACGCTCTGGGAATGCCTTTGTAAGACGAGCATAACGTGTCTCGTTCTTGA